>JABDQW010000078.1 GCA_013042055.1 Gammaproteobacteria bacterium
GGTGGCTCGCTGGCCTTGTACGCCTGGCGTTCGGAGACCGTATCCACGACCGGCAGTTTCAAATGGTTTTCGCGTGAGACGGCTTTGTTACTGAATAACGCCATCCTGGTCACCGCGGCCGTCGCAGTATTCGTCGGCACCTTGTACCCGCTGGTGCTGGATGCCTTCGGACTGGGCAAGATCTCGGTTGGGCGCCCGTATTTCGACAGCATGTTTGCGCTGATCGGTGCGCCGCTGCTGCTGTTGCTGGGTATCGGGCCGTACGTTCGCTGGAAAAGCGATGATCCCGCGCGCGTACGTAAGTCGCTTCAGGTCGTGTTTGCGATCTCGCTCGCGCTCGGATTGATTCTGCCGTTCGTGATCGACGGCGCGCTCAATATCGGTGCCGGACTGGGTCTTGCTGCGGCGCTGTGGGTGGGTATTACCACCTTGCAACACTACATCAAGCGTGTTCGCTCCGCCTCCAAAGTGCCGCTGGCCTACACTGGTATGACCCTGGCTCATCTCGGCATGGCGATGTTCGTCGCCGGCGTTACCATGGTCATGGCTTATGAGCAGGAAAAGGATTTACGCATGGAACCGGGTTCGAGTTATAAAATGTCCGGCTACGAGTTCAAATTCCTCGGTACCCGCAAAGTCCAGGGGCCGAATTATGTCGCCGACGAGGGGCGGATCGAGGTCTACCACGACGGCGAGTTGATCGAAGAATTGAATCCTCAAAAGCGCGTCTATAACGATCAGAACAACCCAATGACCGAGGCTTCGATCGAAATCAGTCTGATGCGTGATCTGTACTCCGCGCTCGGTGAGCCGCTCGGTGGTGGTGCCTGGAGTATGCGACTTTACTATAAACCGATGATTCGCTGGATCTGGCTGGGATGTATCTTTATGACGATTGGAGGCGTTTTAGCCGTCAGTGACCGGCGCTACCGTCGTTCCCGCGTCGCCAAGCGCCGGGTCGAGATACCGGTTCAGGTCGTCACCCAAAGCTAGGCATCCGCATAGTATTGACAGGCCATAGAAGATATGAATCAGGAAACAAAAACCCGCTCGCCGCTGCGGCGGTTCATGCCGCTGATTATATTTGCCCTGCTGGTCGCGCTACTGGCCGTCGGTCTGACGCTGAATCCGAGCCTGGTGCCGTCCCCGCTGGTCGGCAAACCCGCCCCTGAATTTGAATTGCCGGTGTTGGACGCGCCAAATAGACTGAGCAGGCCGGTCAGGCTGAATACCCCGGGTAAGCTGAGTCAAACCGATCTCCAAGGCGAGATCACATTGTTGAATGTGTTCGCCAGCTGGTGTTTTGCCTGCCGGCAGGAACACGAAGCCATCACTCAGTTGAGCAACAGCGGCATTCGGGTCATCGGTTTCAATTACAAGGATAAGCCCGAAGACGCAACCGCCTGGTTGCGCCGCTTTGGTAATCCGTATCTGGTCGTGGCCCAGGATCTCGACGGCCGTGTCGGCATCGATTGGGGTGTTTATGGGGCACCGGAAACCTTTGTGATCGATCACAATGGCGTCGTGCGCGATAAACGTATCGGTCCGGTCGACGCCACATATATTCAAGAAAAGCTGATGCCATTGCTGCAGCAGATCAAGAGTGAGCAGACATGAAGACGTTTATCGTTGTCGTATTCGCGATGTTAGTTACCTCGGCCAATGCCGGGCCGGTGATTACCTACGATTTTGCCTCCGCTGAACAGGAGGCGCTGTTCAATAAGCTCAGCGACGAGCTGCGTTGTCTGGTTTGTCAGAATCAGGCGATTTCGGATTCCAACGCGGATTTGGCGAAAGACTTGCGCGATGAAATCTACGCCATGTTGCAGCAAGGTAAGAGCGAGGATGAGATCGTCGAATTCATGGTGGTACGTTACGGTGATTTTGTGCTCTACCGGCCGCCGGTAAAACCCATCACCTGGCTGTTATGGTTCGGTCCAGCGCTGGCGTTGATCGTCGGATTTGTCGTAGTGATCCGCATCGTCAAAAAACAGAAGCAAGCAGCTGCCGTCGAAATCAGCGGCGCGGACATCGAACGGCTCAAGGCGCTGCGAGCGGAATCGCCGAGTGCGAATAATACTGAAGACGGGAAGGTTTGATGAACATTGTTTTCTGGATTGCGTTGCTGGTGATGCTGCTGTTTGCGGTTGTGATTTTGATCTATCCGCTACTACGCGTCAGACGCTCTGCTGCCATTGCGTACAAGGACAGCAACCTCGGCCTCTACGATGACAAGTTGAAGGAGCTCGAGGCCGATCTCGGCGAAGGGCGGATCGATCATGAGCAGTATCAGGTGGCGAGGCAAGAGATCGACCGCGAACTGCTGAACGATGTCCCCGCTGACAGCAGGGCATCCGCGTCATCCGGCTGCGCCGCTCAGGTTCGTCGTCAACCGGGACTCGCCCTGTTGATCTCGGTGTTCATTCCAATGCTGGCATTTCTGGTTTATATGAAATTGGGTATGCATACCAGTGTCGATGGCCGGCACGCGCAGATGCAAGCCCAGGCGCAGCCGCAACAACAGCAGGCGATTGGATCGATTGAGGAGATGACCCGCACGCTGGCTGCGCGTCTGCAAGCGCAGGGCGGCAATCAGGAAGAATGGACCATGCTCGGACGGGCCTACAAGCATATCGGTCAGTACGTGCTGGCAGCGGAGGCATTCGCGCAAGCGGTCGAACTGAAGCCTAACGCACAGCTGATGCTGGAACAGTCCGAAGCAATTGCCCTGGGTAATAATCAGCGTTTTACTGCGGAAGGCAGAGATCTGGTGATGCGTGCACTGGAAATGGATCCGGATAACGTCAATGCGTTGTGGTTCGCCGGTGTCGCCGAGTTTCAGGCGGGCAACTACCGCACCAGCATCGATCATCTGTCTCGTCTTGCCGACCAGGCCAAACAGGATCAGGAAATCAATCGATCGTTGCGTATGTACATCGAACAAGCACGAAATCAGTTAATCGCTGCGGGCGAGTCTGTGCCGACGACCAACGAGATATTGGGAACCACCGTCGTTGCGAGCAATGCTGCCAACACCAGTACCAGTACCAGTACCAGTACCAGTAGCGGCGCGAGTGTGCAGGTCAAGGTCGATATCAAAGGCGATGTACGCTCGCGTTTCAGTGACAGCGACACGGTATTCATATATGCCAAGGCGGCGGCTGGCCCGAAGATGCCATTGGCCGTGCAGCGACTGACGCTGGCTCAGTTACCGACGACGGTGACGCTGGACGACAGCATGGCGATGATGGAGGGCATGAATATGAGCTCGTTTGGCAGTGTTATCGTGTCTGCACGTGTGACGACAACCGGCAGCGCTATTGCGAAAGCGGGTGATTACATCGGAGAATTTAAGGTCGAAGACGTAACGCAGACAGAGCTGGTTGAAGTTCAGATCAATACCCTGGTCCAATAATCAATAACTTAGTACGGAGCATATGATGCAACACATGTTGAAGAAAACTTTGGTTCTTTTCGCGCTTCTGTTTTTCTTTACCGGGACGATAAATGCAGAGTCCTTCGAAGAAGGTATACATTTCAAGCGTATCGATCAGAGCAAAACGCCCGCTAGCGACAAAGTTGAAGTCCTGGAGTTCTTCATGTACGGATGCCCGCATTGTTATTCTTTCGAGCCGTATCTGAACAAATGGGAAAAGGCCAAGCCTGAAGACGTTGAATTCGTTCGCGTTCCTGCAACATTCAATGCGCTGTCGACGCTGCACGCACGTGCTTACTACGCCTTGCAGATGCTCGACGCCGGAGAAAAAATCCATCCGAAGTTTTTCAGTGAAATCCATAACAATAAAAACATTATGAGATCAGTCGACGAGCTAGCTGTATTTGTGCAGAAATACGGTGTCGATCGTTCTGAGTTTATCGATGCGATGAACTCATTTGCGGTTGAAGGCAATATTCGCAAAGCCACGAAATTGGTCAAAGAACACGAGATTAACGGTGTTCCCGCCGTCACAGTCAATGGTAAATACCTGATTTCGGCGTCAATGGCGGGCAGCTATGACAATATGGTCAAGATTATCGACTACTTGATTCAAAAAGAAACCGCCAAGGCCGAAGTGGATCTCCTGGCCGTGCCTGAGAGCTGATTGTTGAGTGATGTCGCCCGATCGGGGTGATTTGAAGTACATCACAAAACAGCCTGCTTTATGGCCATTGTTGCGCATATTGTGAAGAATTTAACGTTTCGGTTTGAATTCGGGTGTAGACTTGACTATATGTAGAGTGGTTGTGGCCCTTTCGGGCCGGTCGGCCAATGGAGCGGTAGTACCGTCAGGGCTGAGTGAGGAGAGTATGATGACTAACAGATTTAAACTTTTGGGTGTAATCACCCTGGCTGTGATGCTGACAGCGTGCGGAAAAGATGACTCTATTATGGAAGTAACAGAGTGTGTTTTTCCTGATGCAACGGATACGGAGGCGCCTTATTGGGTCTGCGATCAGCCGGTTAAGGAACTTGCTGTCTCTGCCGTTGGTGTCGCAGAAAAATCTGCAGCGGGACACAGCTTCATGAAGAACATGGCGTCGACCGATGCCCGCGTCCAGCTGGCCCAGCGAATGCAGGTCCATGTCAACAATATGGTCAAGCAATACGCAGAAACAACCGGTGCGGCCGACAGCGAAACCGTCGACAAAGTGAATACGTCGGTCACCAAGCAGATTACCGATCAATCATTGCTGGGAACCAAGATATACAAAACCGCATTGAGCCCGAACGGCACGCTCTACATTCTATTGGGTATGGATGAGAACGCCACCGCTGAAGTCACCCAGAGAGCGCTGAGGACCAGCATGCGCAACGATGCGGCATTGTGGCAACAGTTCAAGGCGCAAAAGGCGCAGGACGAACTGGCCGCCTCGATCGCGGAAATGAACCAGCAATAGCGGTTGTTAAAATGTTGCTAGAAAAACCGGCTGCCGGGATGACTCGGGCGCCGGTTTTTTTATGGATTTGATTTAAGCGCAAAGGCGCAGAGAACACCGAGAATGCTCGATGTTTTGGTAGTTCGCGATAGGGGATTATCTGATTTATGAACTCAAAGCAGATTGGCTTGGCCTCGGTCGGTCTGTTGCTGCTGTGCTCAGCGGCGCATGCGGTTAGCGAGTTCGAGCAATGGAAGCGCCAGCAGCAAAAGTCGTTTCAGCAATACAAGGACGAACGCGACCGGGAGTTTACCGAATTCCTGAAAGAACACTGGCGTGCGATAGAGTTACAGCAAGGTATCGCGCGTGATCAGACACCAAAGCCCGTCGTTATCCCTGTCGCTAAACCAGAGCCGCCAATACAGGAGCCACTGAAAAAGCCTGACGACGATAAACCCGTAGTCACCGTCGTGCCCGAGCCCCCGGTGATCACAGCAAAGCCACCCGAGCCACTCGTGCCCGCTCCGGTGCTGCCGCAGCAGCAACGGGGCAAGCGTATTCAGGTCGATTATTTCGGTACCTACCTTAACTGCTATTACGACCCGGCTTTCAAACACGTACGGCTGCAGCCGTTGAGTGAAAACGCATTGAGCCGGTTCTGGTCAGAGCTGAGCAAGCTGGAGTATGAGCCGTTACTCGAGCAAATAGAGTATCAAGCCAGGGCGTTGCAACTGAATGATTGGGGCTACGCGGTATTGACCAACAGTATAGCGCTGCAAATTTATCCCGAATCGAACAACAAACAGGCATTGTTGACCTGGTTCATGTTGACCAAAGCGGGCTATGACAGCCGCGTGGCCTATGACGAGCGGCAGGTGTATTTGTTGTTGCCTTCGCAGCAACAGATGTTCTATGTTACCTTTTTCAGATTTGATAACGAGCGTTACTACACCATCAGTTTTGATGGTAGAAGAATCAAACCCGGCAAGGTCTACACCTATGACGGCCACTATCCGGGTGCAGTAAAGAAGCTGGATATGAGCATTCGCATGCAGGCACCGGTAGCCGATAATCTTGAAAAACGCGATCTGTCGTTCGACTACCGAGGCAAGCACTACCCTATCCAGGCGAGTTACGATCGATCACGAATCGATTATCTTAATACCTATCCTCAGCTGGAATTGCAGTTGTATTTTATCTCTGAAGTAGGGCAGGTCGCTGAGTCCCCGTTGCTGCAGCAGTTGGCGGCCGCAGTCGACGGCATGACCCAACGAGAGGCCGTCAGCTTTTTACTCAAATTTGCGCAGAACGCATTTGAATACCGCACGGATGAGCAGCAATTTGGTGAGGAAAATTTCCTGTTCCCCGAGGAGACCCTCTACTATCCGTATTCCGATTGCGAAGACCGGTCCGTATTGTTCGCCTGGCTGGTGACAGAACTGCTCGGTCTTGAGGTCGTTGGGTTAAACTATCCGGGACATGTCGCCGCGGCGGTGCATTTGAAACAGCCAGTGGCTGGCGAACATGTGGTGCACAACGGCAAAAAATTTACCGTGACCGATCCGACTTATATCAATGCAACGGCGGGAATGGTGATGCCGGGATATGAACACATCAAGCCGGGCGTTATTCCAGTCAGGTGATCGTGCAACAGTCCGTCCCTGATCCTAGTGTGGTGTAACGTATAAAGTGCACATATCAGCGTGGCGAGAAGCCGTTAGCTGCAAGGCGCGTCTCGCAGGAAATGGCATGCCCTTTACAAGAGACGCAACACCGCAGATGACGGCTTCTCGCCGCGCCCGCAGGGAGGCACTCAAATGCCCCAATCCTGCGTTGCACCCCTTGCTAAGGGAACAAACCATTACCTGCGGACTGCGCCTTGACTTGGGGCATTTGGGTGCCTCTGATGTGTACACTTTATACGTTACACCACACTAGATTCCGCAGTTGATCGCTATTGTCACTAGTCAACTCTATGATTATTCGAAAAGTTGTGCAGTATTTGATACTCACCCAATCGGTGAGTCACTACACATTTTATCACCGCCCCTCAAGCGCCATGGCTGCGTTGCAACTTTTGCTAAGGACTACGGCCATTAGCTGCAAGTCGCGCCTTGCCCTGACGCTTGAGGAGCAGCGCTAAATCTGTGTCAACTACGGAATCTAGGTTGAACGTATCTCTGAAAGCCACGGCTTCGCGCTAAATGGCATTCTCAGTCCCCGTCAGGTCGACGATCACTTCGGTAAACGCCAGCGAGAGCATCAGGCTGACGAGGTTGCCAATGCCCCGCAATGCAAAATAGCCAGTGTTTCGTCAGGCGGGATAATTAGCTAAACTGGCTGAGACGCCACGAAGCTGCTTTAGCTTTTTTTCCAATAACAAAGGTGATTCTGATGATAGTTAAATTGTACACGTTGTTTGTTTATCTGATTTTTGTTCTGCTCACCGCAGGCGCAGCCGGGTGTTCGCAAGAGGGGCCGATGGAACAAGCAGGCGAAACAGTAGATGAAGCCATGGAAGATACCAGTGAAGCTATTGAAGATGCTCAAGAGAAGATTGAGGATACCACCGAAGAAAACCAGAAATAATAATCTACACATCATCCTCTATCGCACACGATTGCGTCTGTCGCTGCAAGCGACGGCCCGGCAAATGCAACAAGTGCTCGAGAGCATTCGTGAATTGATCAAGCAGCATGCGGTGATCAATGAGGAAACATCGCGCGTACGCTTACTTGAATTCGGCGAATACGCGCAGGAAATCGAACTGTGTGTCTATATCAGGACGCACGATTTTGTCGAACACCTGGAGCAACGTGAAGACGCCAATCTGAGTATACAGGGCATCGTCGAGGCCAGCGGTACGCAACTGGTTGTCCCCACCAGGACAACGTGCCTTGAAGGCAGCCCTGCACCAGAACCCAACTGAACGCTTGCTCATGCTCAAGCGGATATTCTCTGCGTCTGCGTATACCCTGGTATTTATACTGGGTGGCCTGGCTGTATTCATCTTCGCTGATCTTGTTATCAGCCTGAAACAGGCTGATCTCAATCCCTGGCATACCATTGAATTGAGCCGGGAATTTAACGCGACCATGGAAGAAAACGTTGACTGGAATAGCTATCTTGAACTGGAACAGAAATTATTCGATGAACTGGATTCCTACGGGCAAGCCATATCAACATCCATTCAACTCGAAAGCTCGCGCTATATAGACGGTGGCAACAGATTTGAGCGCAGACTAAAGTCGGACTGGAACAAGAGCTACAAGCTCGATAAAGACAATCCCTCAGGAGTCGCGCTTGTTGTTCATGGTCTGTCCGATTCACCCTATTCCATGAGAAGTATCGCACAGGCATTGAATAATAACGGCGTTATAGTTTACGGACTCAGACTGCCTGGCCATGGCACCCTGCCGTCCGGTCTCGATACGGTGGCCTGGCAGGACTGGCT
>JABDQW010000080.1 GCA_013042055.1 Gammaproteobacteria bacterium
TGAAGCTCTGTGTAGTGTTAGCTGTCTTTATCAACACTCGTGGTTCGCCGTTTTGGATAGACAGCAGCAGAGGATCGATGGCTTGCTGTTGCGGTTCGATGCTTGCGTTACCATACGCGATCAGATACGGCGCTTGTCCCTGGGCGACAAAGGTCAGCATATGCGGAATCCATCCCAGCTCGAGTACAGGAATCGACTGATCGAAAACATTTCCTCCACCAGTCTGTTTCAAATGCCAGTAGCGATCACTGGTCGTGTCGAAGCTGATCGCAGGGCTGATCAGCATCGCGTCGTCCTCTTTCAATAATTTGTAAAACAAGCCATGGTAACGTCGAGACCAGGCGTGTGTTTCCTTCGGGCGTGAGGACAATTCAATATTGATCAACAAATTCTGTTGTGAAAATACGATTCGAGCCCGATCGATGGGCCGTGAGCCGTTCGAGTCAAAGTCGTAGCTGATGGGTGATCCTGGATTCTGTATTCCACTGATTTGGATCCAGTGCCGCTGTAACGGCAGTTCTGCCGTTGGAAACGTGACGCGTGCTTGTTGGAGCTCGACATCGCGCAACGATGCCGGCCAACTGATGCGCAGGTACTTATAATCACTGAGAGGTAACTCAATCTCGTTTTGTCTAAGCTGATGGTCGCCGGAACGGAGATCGGCAAGTGTGGCATTGGTCACGATTCGACGCCAATTCGAGAGATCGTCACTGGCTTCGACATTAATCGTTGTCGAAAAACCGGTGTTTTTACTCCACTCCCACGCCAGAACAAGTTTGTCAGCTCGCTGCGTTATATTTGTTGCATCCAACAGATAAGCCGTAATGATGTCTTGTGTTTCAGGCCAAGCCGGTTCTCTGAAAATGTTGACAACAGCCCCATCGTCATCGGTCACTATACGTAGCGATTGCCGTTGATCATTGTCGTCATCGCCACGATATAACGGGAAAAAAGGGAGTTCGGCCGGTGAAGAGGCTGCTGTTTTTGTCGCAGCGGGTAAGCGCAAGATATACGGCATAATCTGGTCGGATGCATCAAACACGCGCAGATCGCCAATGTCAGCACGCGTGACTGTTTGGTAAACGTCTTCGGGCAACTCGATCTGCCACAAGGATGCCTGGCCCCGAGTCTCAACCTGCATGCCATAGGCAAAATCTTCCGGAACCGGTGCCTTTGCATACGAAGGCACCGTGCACAGCAATGAAACGAACAGTGATGTGATCCGCTGCAGTGTTCGCATCATTCCTCCTTCGCTTTGGGGGGCATGGGGGACAAATAACCGATCACTAATATGAGTAAGCCCACGACGATAAACGAGATGATCCTGGCAATAGTGCCGATATCAGCCAGATCCACCAGGAATAATTTAACGACGACGGCACCCAGAAGCACCGAGCCAATAAGCCAACTGAGGCGTTGCTTCGTCCGCGTTGCTATCACCATAATCAGCAAAGCTGCCAACGTCCAGACGATGGAAACCGAGGTCTGGTAACGCGGTGAATCCCAGAGCGCATCGAACGTGAACGGGATATCGGTATAAAAATGCACGCTCCGAGCGATCATGCCGTTCATGACGAAAAATGCAAGCGTGAACCAGCTATAACGGCTCAGCTTGTTGTCCAACTCGATGTAAGCGTGCCGAAGCCAGAAAAAGCTCACTGCTAGAATAAAGAGTTGAGTCAGTTCATGGGGGTTGATCACCGGGATATAGACTAAAGGTGACGGGTCGCCTGGTTGAAAACTCGCATTCAAGGCCCACAATCCGCTCAAGCCAACCAGGGGTAACAATCCGGCGCCCAGGTAGTTTGCTTCGTAATGTTGAACCGGCCAGACGAGTAGCTGACGGCTTCTGGGTAATGCGGCTGTTACCATGGCGGGTACCAAAGCCCAGGTTGCATGACTCCAGGTATCCGTTTCGGGTAGCAGCTGTTCGACCAACCAGGCGGTCTCCCAGGTCACTATAAAAATGAGCAACCAGAACGTACCCAGATGCCAGTAGCTGTTCATCTCGGTCTTCCATTCTGATTCGTATGTTCGCAGGATCCAATACTGAAACGAAAATGTCAGTAGCCACGCAATCAACCCGCCGCTGGCAAACGGGTGCCAAATGGCTGGATCGATATAGGACAATAGCGTGATCACTATCATTACAGGCAGCAGCAAAGGCATGGCATAGGCTAAATCCGACCATGCCAGACGACGTCGAAGATAGGCGATAGCAGCCAGGCTCAATGTTGCAAAGACCAGAATTGCAGCTTTGATATAACTGTCCTCAGCATGGATCGAGATCTCCTGCACTCCGGCACCAAACCACCACAGCAGACTCCAAATCAACATGCCTCTCGATATCTCGCTGACCGATCGACGTTGCCTGTGTGCATCGCAGAGCAAATATGCCGATAAAAATCCGGCACCACTGATCATCAAAGCGCTTAGATAGGCGCCATTTAGAATGGGTGTGCCAGCATGGGGGGATGTGAACTCGGTGAGCAATGCGGCGCCAGCACACACTTGCACCAGCAAGCCAAACATCTGTGCCAGCCAACGCTGTTGGCGAATGCCCACCCATACCAGAGCCGCTCCCTCCAGTGCCCATGCGGCGCCAGTCCAGCGACCATCAACGGCGAGCGGTATGGCTACGGTACCAAAGGCTACCGCCAGCGCGAAAAAGACTTCGGTCAGCATACGGGTATTTTCCAGTTTGCGCTGCCATAGTACTGTTGCGAGTACCGCGTAAAAGAGTCCGATGATGACGGCGCTGAGTGCAAGTCCGTATTCGAAGTCTCTGACCAGTGTACTCTGTAAGCCAAAGCCTACCAGTGGCACGCCAAAGATCAGGGAACCATCAACGTAGCCTTTTAAACGCGGTGGCTGACGCTGCGAAAACAGGATCGGTATCGCCACATAGAATACAAAGAACAAAACCAGAAATGGTTGCACACTGGAAAAATACGCCGGCTGGTAGTACTGATAACCCCACAATGAGGCGATCACAAAGGTAAAAATAAAGCCGATTAGATTTAGCTCACGCCATGCTTTAAACCAGGCGGTCATCAGAATACCGACGTTCAGCACGGCATAATAGGAAAACAACGTAATATGGTTGCCATCGCGTGATATCAATACCGGTGCCAGAAAACCGCCGATGCACGCGAGTACGGCAAGGCTGCGGGCATTCTGCTGCACCGCCAACATACTCGACAAGCCGACCAGCACGACCATTAAGGCAAGGCCGGGTAGGGGCGGCAGCAGTTCGTACAGACTGACCGCGGCGAATACACTGAGGTAAACGATGCCGATACCGCCGCCTTGCAATATCAAGGCATAGTTTTGTCGTTTGAGCCGCAGTCGCCATCCCAGCGCAATCAGGATCATACCACCCACGGCTGCAGCCATGATGCGTATTTCTACCGGTAGCCAGCCGCGATCGACGGCATACTTCAAAAAGAAGGCCACACCAAAAAACAGTATCACAACACCGACACGAGCGACCGTATTGCCGCCGAATAACCAATCCTTGATTTTTTTATCCAGCTCAGAGAAGGATGCTGTTGCCTTGCCGGTTTTAAGCTGTCGTTTTGCTACCGGCTCCGATGGGGTGGTTGCAGCTGTTTTTGCGCTGGGTACAGGGCGAGCTTGTTCAGTAACTCGACTACCTTCTGGCTTTGCGACAACCGCCGTATCGGCCCGTGCGGCTGTTACCTTGGCTCGTGTTAGCGGCGCTTCCACTGGTGACTTTATTGTGGCTTTTTCGGTCTCAACGGTTTCTTGTCTAGTTGAGGGTGCGCGACTCTCCAAGCTGGACAGCCTGTCATTAATTTGATTGATGCGCCTTTCCGTTCTGTTGATTTTCTTGAAGATGATGAAAATGAGGAAAGGAACGATCAGAATGAACAGTTGAAACAACAGGCCTATTAGTCCGAGCATCCGGTTTTCCTCATTGCATTTGGGTGTTAGCGAACATTGATGTTGCTCAGCGCCATATAATCCTAGCCGAAACTGTCGCTGCAAGGTCGGCACGCTGTGCAATTCAATTTAGATTTAATAGTGGGGTCCGGAGCAGGGCGAACACAGACTGAAAACCATTACTGTCATTGATTACGCCGAATATTGACAACGAATCACCCGATGTATTTGACATTACAACAGGCAATTCGATTTTAATGGGCAGCGCAGTTAAGGCTAGCGATAAACATTAAACTCCGATTATACAACATCGGGCAATAATTGGTTTCTGCTGAAAAGTGGTACAACAGGATATTTCTGTCACCTGGAAACAAAATTGTGTCCCGGTGACGACTTTTCTGAGCCGATAGGTGCCACAAAATGCGGGGGTGTAGCTCAGTGCCAGGATTACAGCAACAAGACGTTAGTATTCGCTAGCCCGCATTTCTCCGGCGCTCTGGTTGTTTGCCACCGGTTTGATTGTGCTTGCTGTGGGATTAGCCGGATCTGGAAAATGGTCCCGATCGGCACTGAATAATTGATAGGCTTATGACGGCCATCACTCTTGCTGCCGTGTTTTATCTGATAGAGCGAGTCTGATTCGCAGCGATGCATCGTGCTGTCTGCTGAGTAATGCGGGCTAGATCTATGACGTTCATTGATGGGAGCCTGATGGTGAATCAGGCTCCCGACCGCTTAGGGGCCTGCCAATGAAACTGTTGTATCAGATCGTTCAGTCATAAAAGCCGATGTCCGCGCCACGGGCGAAAAGTATCGATTCGATCGAGCGATCGGCACCTGATGTATGTGCCATTTCCACTGTCTGAAGTGCTTCCATATCATAGCCATAGGGTTCGTAATCATCATTTGATTCGAGAGACAAACCGACGAAATCTGAATAATTGTAGCTCGAGTTCATTTGGAATCTCCAGTCTGTTATTTTGGTTTCACTGAAACACTTACAAGAGCCGTGCCATTTTTTTTTGATTTATAGTGTATTAGTTTAAGTAGTTGAATTATATGTACAAAAAGCATTTAATCTGATTGAGTGGGCTGACGCCTGGTATATCAGTCTTGCACCATTGTGGAACTTTGCTATAACTAAATGCACTCAGACGTAACATAACGGTCATGTTATCTACGTCTTCATCTTGATCGTTATGAAAGCGGGTACTATTATTTACTTGTGACTACTCGGACTCAGCGCATACTCAACTGGCTGCTCATCGCCTCAATGGTGATGTTGCCGCTTGGTTTCGTCTGGGCTGATGCCGAGTCCAGCTGCCATATGTATGATCAACCATCAGAACAGATTGCGGGGCATCACCTGCATCATTCGGCTGATGTGGATCAGTTCGGTGTTGTTGACTTGGACGATTGCTGTTGTTGCGAAAGTGGAGTGTACTGCAGCTCTGATTGTGGCATTAGTCTCAGTGTGGGTGTTATCCTGCCATCTGTACTGATCGTTCCTTTCATCAATCCCTCATCTATTCGAACGAAGATCGTAAACGATCTGGTTTTCAGAGAACACATACCGCCAACGCGGCCCCCTGCCTACCTCTAAATCGCGTAGGTCCACGTTGTATCGGCTGCAACCGTTATAGACGTGATCGTGTATTAATTGGATTGGGGGACAACTCATGCGTTATATTTTCGCATTCTCTAAAAAGATATCATTGACGCTATTGCTGGTCAGCAGTTTCATTCTGCCACGTGTGTCATTTTCGTTGAACCTGCAACAGACAGAACAACTGGCGCTTGAGGCAGATCCTGTAATCGACGGACACCGGGCATCATCCCGTTCTTATCATGCTAAAGCCATCGCGAATGGAACATTACCTGATCCGAAATTGAGACTGGGCATGTTCAATGTCCCGCTTGATTCATTCAGTACCACCGAAGATCCTTCGACGCAGTTGCGCGTAGGCATCCAGCAAGAGTTTCCTCGCGGCAAGTCGACCGAGTTGAAGCAACAGCAGACGCAGTGGTTGTCACAAGCCGCAACTGCGAGGGCGGAAGATGAGAAACTGAAACTGTTGATGAATGTTCGTGATACCTATCTGAATCTCTATTATCAGACACGGGCAGCGATCATCGTTAATGAAACGCGGCAACTGTTTGCCAAACTGGTCAGGATTACCGAGGACCAGTATGCAGCAGGGCGGGCGCTTCAACAGGATGTCATTCGTGCTGATCTTGAGTTATCGCGCCTCGATGATCGTGCAACAAAGATTCAAAGCCAAGAAGATGAATACCGGGCAACGCTTTCGCAATGGCTGCGTGATGAGGCCTGGGGCGATATCGAGCCGGCGTTTCCCGTGTTGCCGGAGGTGCCCGACAACATCGATATCAATCGGCTGCTGACACAACACCCTTCCGTCATGGCTGAAACAGCAAAAGTCGAAGCCAGTAAAACCTTAGTCGAGGTGTCACGCCAGGATTACAAACCCGGTATTGGTGCATTTGTCGAGTACAGAAAGCGCTTTGGTCAAAATATCGATGGCAGTGATCGTGCCGACATGATGGCGGCAATGGTGACAGTCGATATTCCATTGTTTACCGAGAACCGACAGGATAAAAATGTTATGGCGCACGAAGAAAGCGCCAATGTTGCACGCTATTCGCGGGATGACCGATTACGCGTGCTGCAGCGTATGCTGGAAAAGGATCGGTCGGTTTATAAACGCTTGAGCGAACGCGAGCTGTTATACAAAAACAAGCTCGTCAATTCGGCTGCCAATAATGCTGAAGCCTCGCTCAATGCTTACCAAAGTGGCGTGACCGAATTTACAACCTTAATGCGCGCCGGTATCACCGAACTCGATGTGCGCCTGGAAAATTTACGAATCAAAGTGGATCGCCTGCGTGCACAGGCGCGCTTGCTGTATATCACAGGGGACCCTGAATTATGAACAAGTACCGACCCATAAGATTGATCGTTGTGCTGTTATTGGCTGGCTTAAGCAATGGATTAATGCCAAGCAGCTACGCCGACGAGGAAAAGGAAATACTCTACTGGGTGGCTCCGATGGATCCGAACTACAAACGGGATAAGCCCGGAAAGTCACCGATGGGCATGAACCTCGTGCCTGTGTATGCAGGCGATACTGGTGGAAACGTTGTTTCGATTAAGCCAGAGGTCGTGCAGAATTTAGGTGTTCGGACAGCGAGGGCAGAAAGGTCACGGCTGTGGCGTGGTATCGATACTGTTGGTTATGTCGATTTTGACGAATCAAAGGTCAGTCACATCCATCTGCGTACCGAGGGCTGGATCGAACGATTGACGGTGCGGTCGGAAGGTGAGCGGGTCAAGCGAGGCGACTTCGTCTTCGATCTGTATTCCCCGAAGCTCGTTAATGCGCAAGAGGAGCTGGTAACGGCGATGTCTGCGGGCAGCAAGAGTCTGGTCCGGGCAAGCAGGGAAAGACTCGCCTCGCTCGGGGTCTCCGAAAAACAGATTGCACAGCTGCAGCGCGACAAGAGAATACAGCAAAGAATTTCGATTTATGCGCCACAGGACGGCGTTGTTTCCAGTCTGTCTGTCAGAGAGGGCATGTTTATCAAGCCGGAAAACCGTGTGCTGTCACTTGCCGATCTATCGAGCGTGTGGATTATCGCCGAAGTCTTCGAGCGTCAGACTGAATGGGTCAATAATGGACAACCGGCGGAAGTCAGGCTGTCTTACCTGCCCGGGCAAGTATGGGAAGGTGCCGTCGAATACATTTATCCCAGCCTTGATGCAAAGACACGAACGCTGAAAGTCAGGCTGCGTTTCGACAATCCGGACGAGGCGATAAAACCCAATATGTACGCCAATGTCCGCATCTTTGGCGGACCCAAAGAAAACACGATTGTGATACCGGTTGAAGGACTGATACGCACCGGTCGCGATGAGCGTGTGATCATTGCGCTGGGCGAGGGCCGATTTGAGGCGCGCGAAGTCGTCGCAGGCATCGAAAGCGGTGACTATGTCGAAATCAAGCACGGCGTGCAGGAAGGTGACGAGATCGTAATCTCTGGCCAGTTCCTGATCGATTCAGAAGCCAGCATGCGGGCCAGTCTGACGCGAATGTCAGCCAGTCAAGACGAAAACCCAGCGACGGCTACATCCGGTGCTGTCACGACCAAAGCTGTGATGGGCTCGGGTGTCATCAAGGCCTTCAAATCAAACGAGAACAAAATCAATCTGCAGCACGAGCCGATCGATGAGCTCGGTTGGCCATCCATGACGATGGACTTTGTGCTCGACACCGGTGTCAGTGTGGACGGTCTGAGTATCAACGACAATGTGATGTTTCATCTGGAGCAACGCGACGATCGTTACCTGGTCACGGCCATTCATAAGATGGCGCCAGGGGCTTCGGGTCACAACGGGGCGATGCGACCATGATCGCCAGGATCATCGAATGGTCGATCAACAATCGTTTTATGGTGTTGATGCTGACCGCTATTATCGTCGGACTCGGCATCTACTCGATCAAGAACATACCGCTCGACGCGATACCGGATCTGTCCGATGTTCAGGTGATCATCAAAACCAGTTATCCGGGGCAGGCGCCACAGGTTGTCGAAGATCAGGTCACCTATCCGTTGACGACCGCGATGCTATCTGTACCCAAAGCGATCAATGTTCGCGGCTACTCGTTCTTCGGCGACTCCTACGTGTATGTGATCTTTGAGGACGGCACTGACTTGTACTGGGCCCGCTCGCGCGTGCTCGAATATCTGAGTCAGGTCTCGAGCAAGCTGCCAGCGGAAGCGCGGCCGGAGCTGGGTCCCGATGCGACCGGCGTCGGCTGGGTGTACGAGTATGCGCTGGTCGATCGCAGCGGCGGCCATGATCTGTCGCAACTCCGCAGTATTCAGGACTGGTTCCTGAAATTCGAACTGCAGACCGTCCCAGGTGTTTCAGAAGTTGCTACTGTGGGTGGTATGGTCAGGCAGTATCAGGTCGTGCTCGACCCGGACAGTTTGCGTGCTTACAGCTTGCCGTTGCAGCAGGTCAAACGAGCGATCATGCGCGGCAATCAGGAAACCGGCGGCTCGGTCGTGGAGATGGCAGAGGCTGAATATATGGTGCGCGCAACGGGTTACATCGACGAAATCGATGATCTGCGACACATCCCACTGGGTGTCAACGAGCAGGGCGTCCCGATTCTGCTCAAGGATGTCGCACAAATACGTTACGGTCCGCAGTTGCGTCGCGGCGTCGCTGAACTCGATGGTGAAGGCGAGGTCGTTGGCGGAATCATCGTCATGCGCTTTGGCGAGAATGCGTTGACGACGATCAATGGTGTCAAAAGCAAGCTCGAAGAGCTGTCGCTAGGTCTTCCGGAAGGTGTCGAGATCATTGAGACCTACGACCGCTCGGCGCTGATCGAACGTGCGGTTGACACCCTCAACCGCAAATTGGTAGAGGAGTTCATCGTCGTCGCACTGATATGCGCGCTGTTTCTTTTTCATTTGCGCTCTGCGCTGGTCATTATTCTGTCGTTGCCGGTCGGCATCTTGATCGCGTTCATCGTCATGGAGCGTATCGGTATCAATGCGAATATCATGTCGCTGGGTGGCATCGCGATTGCGATTGGTGCGATGGTGGATGCTGCCATCGTGATGGTCGAGAATGCTCACAAACATATCGAACGCACCGGTATCAGCGATGATAACCGTTGGCAGTTGATGCGCGAGGCGGCAACAGAAGTCGGGCCGCCGCTGTTTTTTTCGCTGTTGATCATCACATTGAGTTTTCTTCCGGTGTTCACGCTCGAAGCACAGGAAGGACGCTTGTTCACACCGCTGGCCTACACCAAGACATTCGCGATGGCCGGTGCTGCGGTGGTGTCGATTAGTTTGGTCCCTGTGCTGATGGGCTATTTCATTCGCGGACACATCACGCCGGAGCACAGAAATCCGATCAACCGTGTACTGGTCGCGATATACCGCCCATTCATCAAGCTGGTGCTGAAGGTACCAAAAACCGTGTTGGGCATAACACTCGTGCTGGTCGTCGCGGGCTTCTGGCCATTGACGCAACTCGGTTCGGAATTTATGCCGGATCTGGATGAAGGCGATTTGCTCTATATGCCGAGCACGTTTCCTGCGGTATCCGTCGGTAAAGCACAGGAACTTCTGCAGCAGACCGATAAGCTGATCATGAGCTTACCCGAGGTCAAACGCGTGTTCGGTAAGGTCGGTCGCGCTGAGACGGCGACCGACCCGGCACCGCTAACCATGATCGAAACGACGATCTTGCTGAAACCGCGTGAGCAATGGCGCGAGGGCATGACCATCGACAAGCTGAAGCAAGAACTCAACGCGCTGGTGCAAATACCGGGTCTGACGAACGCCTGGGTGATGCCGATCAAGAACCGGATCGATATGCTCGCAACCGGCATCAAGACACCGGTGGGTGTCAAGGTGGCCGGCCCGGACCTGGATGAGATACAGGAGGTCGGCAAGCGTATCGAAAAGATTTTGCAAGAGGTGCCCGGAACGGTGTCGGTTTATTCCGAACGCGTGACCAGCGGTCGTTACGTCACCGTCGATATCGACCGTGTTGCAGCTGCGCGATTTGGGCTCAATATTGCCGACATCCAGGAGGTTGTGCGCACTGCGCTTGGTGGTATGCGTGTCGGCATGAGTGTCGAAGGGCTCGAGCGCTATCCGATCAATATCCGCTATCCGCGTGATGTGCGGGACTCGCTTTATGAACTGCGAAACCTGCCGCTGGTAACACCGACCGGCGCCCATATACCGCTGGAGGAAGTCGCTGATGTCCGTATCGAGGAGGGAGCCGGTTTGATCAAGACAGAGAATGCGCGGCTCAATGGCTGGATCTATATCGATATCGAGGGTCGCGATCTGGGATCTTATGTGATGGATGCGCAGCGCGCCGTTGCCGATAAGGTTGAATTGCCGCCGGGCTATTCAATCTCATGGTCAGGTCAGTATGAGTTCATGGTCAGGGCTGTTGAGCGTCTGGCCACGGTCGTGCCGGTAACACTGGTCATCATTGTGCTGCTGCTCTATCTCAATTTTCGAAATATCACCGAAGTGCTGGTCATCATGGGTACGTTACCATTGGCATTGATCGGTGGTCTCTGGCTGCTGTACTTGCTCGGCTACAACCTCTCCGTTGCAGTTGGTGTCGGTTTTATTGCGCTGGCGGGTGTTGCGATCGAGACTGGTGTCGTCATGCTGGTGTATCTGAACCTTGCCTTGAAGCAACATCAAACCGCAGTGGAACAAAACGGGGGAAGCCTCACGTTTGAGGAGGTCCGCCTCGCCGTGATCGACGGCGCGTTGATGCGCATACGACCGATCATGATGACGGTGGCCTCGATCTTCGTTGGCCTGATGCCGATCATGCTCGGCAGCGGCACCGGTGCCGAAGTCATGCGTCGTATCGCTGCACCGATGGTCGGTGGTATGGTCAGTGCGACCGTGTTGACCTTGGTGGTGATTCCTGCGGTATTCGTCATATGGAAACAGCAGTCGATCAAGCCGCTATGAATACTGCCCGGGCTAGGTCTGTTTTCTGAGGTCTTTTCGCACGTTCTTGCGCAGCTTATTGGATTGAGTTTTCGTATTAATGAACACGAGGTCTAGCGCCCCGCTCGATTGCGCTTTGATGACAGTCGCGCCGATTCCTCTATGCCTCACCATCGTATCATTTCCTATCATCCGCACGCTGGGAATCCATTTGTCGAATTCGTAGTCGATCTGTACACCGGACCGCTGCGGCCTATGACCGTGCACGACAATCTCGATCTCCAATTGCGCGAGAACAGCGCCGATGCCCCGTCCTTGTTTCTTATAGTAACGACTCGCATTCGCAACGTCATAGAGCAGATAGTTTGCCTCCCGTCTCTCTTTCACATAAGCGTATTGTCTCATAGCGTTGACAGATCGAAATGCTTTTTTGTAATGATCCGTATTGAAACAATTCAGGTCTTTTCCGGTCACCTCCTTGTAGTGCAGCAGTGTCCGCAGAAATTCGAGCGTCGGATAACCGTGAATGAAGAGGACAGGACCGGTGACGTAGAATAGATCCATGTCCTCGATGAAATCGTGGAGCCAAGCGGCACGTCTCGAGTCCATGCCGTATTTGTCACCGACTGTGATATTTTGCCAGATTTCCTGTTCATGATTCCCTACGATGAGTTTGACATCGCCACTCTTGCTGCGAGCGTCGCGCTGAAGAAGTTGCCAATATTCCACGGCAGCAGGATCAGGATTTTTCTTATCTATTAGATCACCTGTATGGAAAATGGTGATCTCTTCCAGATTGTCTGCCCACCGACCGTCCTCGTCTAGTATTCCAGCGAAACGCAAGGTTTTCTTGACTGACTTCACGTCGTTATCGGTATCGGATAACACAATAGATCGTGCCGGAAACGCCGGTCGCTCTACGGGCTTGTCGGGCTCCGGCGGTGGCAAAATCACCAAACGGTCTGCGGATAAAGGCTCTTCGCACGAAGGCTTTGCGGCGGCACCAAACATTCTGGCTATTCGCTTAAGCACCCCCTGACGTCGGGAAAATAACCGTGTCGCTGTGTTCTGCCATATGTTCAATGACTTATTTTGAATATCCTTCGTCATTCGACGCAACATTTTCGCTTTGGTAGTTGAGGGGCGGAAACGACAAAAATCGATGCCGGAAAAGCATAAGATCTCTGGCCATTTGGTGCAACCGCTGGAGTGTTCATCCTTAAAACAATTCGAGATCAGGCAACCTGATCATCCCGACAAGCTGTTGACGGCTCTCAGTTGGACTGTCGATGGAACCGACTGGCAAGAAAGTAGAAAAGGTGCCGGAGGAATAAAGTAAAAGAAGCCCGCATAAGCGGGCTTCTGTAATCATGTATATCCAATACGATAAAAACAAAGACAAGTCACATTCTTATTTTAACTCACATAACGAGGCATAGCGCTGAATTGATTCAAGCCTGCCTCAGCAGTTCATAATCGAGAATACCGTTAGCTTTCAGGTAATCCATGATCTCGGCAGCGAGAATATCGGGTGTTATTTCTGCTGCCTGCAGCACCAGCTCCGGTTCCAGCGGTTCCTCATAGGGATCATCGATACCGGTAAAGCCTTTTATCTCTCCTGCACGCGCTTTCTTGTACAGGCCCTTGGGATCGCGCTGTTCACATACTTCCAGCGGCGCATCGACGAACACCTCGATAAACTCGCCATTGCCCAATGTATTGCGTACCTTATCCCGGTCGATTCGGTAGGGACTGATAAAGGCAGTTAGCGCTATTACACCAAACTGCGCAAATATTTCCGCCACCGCGCCTATCCGCCGAATATTTTCTTCCCGGTCGATTGCAGAAAATCCCAGTCCAAATCGTTCGGCAAATTCTTCGCCGTGCGTGTTAAGCAACATCCCTGCCCCGGCATTGAGTCCATGGCGCACATTGTCGCCATCGAGCACGACACTCTGGTAACCGGCATGATGAAGCATATGATCGAGCGTATTGGCAACGGTACTCTTCCCTGAACCGCTCAAGCCGGTAAACCATATAACACATCCTTTGTGGCCGTTTTTATTTTCACGCATATCCTTTGTAACACTGTGCTCATGCCAGGTCACGTTAGTATCATTACTCATTGTGAATTCTCTCTAATTATAAATATGCAACGCAAAACGATATGGGTTGCTGGAAATTATCAGTGATTGACGAACATGCAAAAGATAGAAATAGCTTCGGATAATTCACTTTAAAATCATACGCTTGGGTAATCCACTATCTATAGATCATGCCAAATCCGCTACAATCAAGTGCAATTATAGTAGACAAGTTCCTCTAATGCAGACCTCGAGAAAACGGGATGCTAAACAATATTATGTCCAATGTCCATTGAATCGCTGCCGGTAAATATATTGAAAATCCGGGTTGTTCAATACCGAGCGATGACATTCATTAATCGAAGGTCCGCTGATCGCAAGCCAGTCCCCTACGAAATTTGGGGTTGGCCATGTCAACAGATGACTTAATATTAGCAAGATGGAGAATTACCAATGACAGTACAACTGAACGTACTTGGCACCGAACTCGAAGAATGCGGCCTCGACCCGATCACGGGATTTCTTCGCGACGGCAACTGCTCAACCGGGCCACAGGACCTTGGCTCACACACTGTCTGCGCGATCGTTGATGAAGCTTTTCTTGAATACAGCCGCTCAGCAGGAAATGACCTGGTCACACCCATGCCGGAATACGGCTTTCCGGGTCTGAAACCCGGCGACAGGTGGTGTCTCTGTGCATCTCGCTGGAAACAGGCATATGAGGCGGGCTGTGCACCACCAGTGTATCTCAGGGCAACGCACGAACGTGCGCTTGAGCTTATTGAACTGAATGTGCTCAAACAGTATGCACGTGACCTGAGTTGACATTAGCAGTTAAGTGGTCCGCCTCACACCTAGCCCGCATTTCTCACCAGGATCACGGGAGCAGGCGCAGGATTCGTGTTCGTAAGCGCCGCTCTGGAGCGAGAAGCGTAGCCATAGCTACGGTTTGAGTGAAGAGCAAGCTTACGGACACGAAGACCAGCCTGAACCGTGATAGGCATTCTCGAATAACACACTGTATTTTTGATCATCCCTACTTTTCTCCCAATAGCCAATGCCTTATCCGTTTTCTACGCCGCCTGGTGAGAAATGCGGGCTAGTGCTTTATTAACATGACACAAACATTGATGATGATAAGAACAGGGCGCAGAGCACCCTGTAAGACTTATCACCTGAATCTGGTCAGAGTGGATACTTACCACGCGTATTGGGTGCTTGCGCTGGTCGGAAGTGGGGATGGTCTTCTGAAACAACCGTATTCTTGTAGACCAGGCCATCTTTCACGATGAAGTTGAGCTTGCTTTCATCGAGAATCAGCTTGATGTCGTCCAGTGGATTGCCGTCCCAGAGCAGCAGATCGGCATAGGCTCCGGCCTTTATGGTACCGAGTTCATAGCTTGGGTAGGGATCCTTTGGACCAGACCATTTCAACACTTTGCCTGCATTACCCGTCCAATGCTTCAATGCCTGCGCAGGTGTGTACCCTGCATCGACATTGCATGTAATGTCCTCCTTGATCCGCTCAACGAAAGGAACACCGAACATATCAGATCCACCGACAGTGAATACATTGTGCTTGTTCATCAACTTTGCAGCATTGCGTGCGCCTTTGCCAACAGCAACACCTTTCATTTTCTGTTCATGAGTAAAAAAGCCCGGCATTGCATCGTAGTCACCAAACGTATTAACGCTCATGAAGCACTGGAAACTCCAGACGACTTTTTCACCCATCTTGGCCATGCGCTTGACGGTTGGTTCGGTTACGAGGAATCCGT
>JABDQW010000093.1 GCA_013042055.1 Gammaproteobacteria bacterium
GGTGGAAACCTTTCCAATCGGTAACAGAGTAGAGGGTCTGGTGCGTCTCGGCTTCGATTTTGGCGATGATGACGGTCTGATGGCGGGTACCGGTTTGGGCTATTACTTTAACACCAACTGGTTTTTAAGATCGGAGTATGTCGTACGCGATTACGTCAACAGCTTTCAGTTCAATTTACTGTATAACTTTTGATCGGTTTTTATAATATCATCGTTTATCTGGGGCGGTTTATCCGCCCCTTTTTAATGAGCTGAACCATGTCGGCAACTGAAGTTTGATTCGTGTAAATTTATTTGCCGCAAGTAACGCAAAATACGCAAACAATTTGGTGTGATTGGAAATGGCGGCACATCCATGTGCCGTACGGCAACTGTGAATAAATCAGGGTTTTCTTAACAGTTTTTACGTTCGCGCTATTTGCGTTTTTCGCGGCTTAGCACTTATTCAGTTATTTCTCTCTGCGTGCTTTGCGTCTTTGCGAGATTCATGACGCTGTGCTTGTTGTGTTGCTGCGCTGAGCTCAACGGACGTACTTGGCCCGCAGCTCGCGTCTCAGTATCTTGCCTACATTGGTCTTGGGCAACTCATCAGTAAAGAAAACATGTCGCGGTCGTTTATAACCAGTCAGGTTCTCTCGACAGTAGTCGATAAGGGCTTCTTCGGTCAGTGATGGGTTGCTGCTAACAACGACAGCGACGACGGCTTCACCGCTTTTCTCGTCGGGTACGCCGATAACGCCAACCTCGACGACGTCGGGGTGATGGGCGATGATTTCTTCGACTTCGTTGGGGTAGACATTGAAGCCTGATACGAGGATCATGTCTTTCTTACGGTCAACGATTTGCACAAAGCCGTCTTTATCCATGAAGCCGATGTCACCCGTATGGAGCCAGCCTTCATTACTCAGGACATCGGAAGTGTCTTTGGGGCGCTGCCAGTAGCCCTTCATCACTTGCGGACCGCGTATGCACAGTTCGCCGATTTCGCCGATCGGCAGGTGATTCCAGTCATCGTCCTGGATCGAACAGTCAGTCGAGGATATAGGTAAGCCTATCTTGCCGTTATAGTCCTTTAGGTTGAGCGGATTGATGCACGCAGCCGGCGAAGTTTCTGTCAGGCCATAAGCTTCGAATAGCGGTACGCCCGTGACATTCTTCCAATGTTCGGCAACCGCTCGTTGCACGGCCATACCGCCGCCAAGCGTTAACTTCAGATTGGAGAAGTTGATATCCTTGAAACCGGGCGTATTCAACAAGCCATTGAACAGCGTATTAACGCCGGTGATCGCAGTAAACTTGACAGCTTTAAGTTCCTTGACGAAGTTCTTCATGTCACGCGGATTGGTAATCAAATACACCAGCGCACCGTATTTCATGAACGTCAGGCAGTTGGCTGTTAACGAGAAGATATGATACAGCGGTAGTGCCGTAATGATGGTTTCCTTGCCTTCTACCATGATGGAACTGATCCACGTTGATGCCTGCTGCATGTTGGCAACCATGTTTCTATTCGTCAATATTGCACCTTTAGAGATACCGGTGGTACCGCCGGTGTATTGCAAGAAGGCAATGTCGTCATGATTGGTTGGCACGGTTTCGAAGCGGTGTTGCGAACCAAGCTTCAATGCTTTCTTGAACGGAACCGCGTTCGGCAAGCGGTACGCAGGTACCATTTTCTTGACGTACTTGACAACGAAATTAATGATCGCCGACTTTGGAAATGACAGCATATCGCCCATACGCGTTACGATGACATGCTTGATGGATGTTTCATCGATGATTTCTTCGAGTACATGGCAGAAGTTCTCCACAATGATGATGACTTCAGCACCCGAATCATTCATCTGGTGCTTTAGTTCCCTGGAGGTGTATAAAGGATTGGTGTTTACCACCACCAGACCTGCGCGCAGGATGCTGAATATGGCAATGGGATTCTGCAACAGGTTGGGCATCATCACCGCGACCTTGGCGCCTTTCTCGAGACCTAGTTCATTATTCAGATAGGCGCCCAATTGTGATGTGAACTGTTTGACTTCCTTGTAGCTGATTGTCTTGCCAAAGTTCGAATAGGCGGGCAGATTTTCAAACTTGTAGACGCTTTGGTCAAATATATCGGCAACCGACGCGTACTCGTCGATTGATATCTCTTCTGGCACACCTTCAGGATAACTCTTTAACCATGGCTTGGACATAGTGATGCTCCTTGAGCTGAAGTGCTTTGTCTTATACAAGAATAGCTCTATGATAATTCAAATGCACGCATTTTGCCGTGTCAATGGAACCTGGACTGGGCCATTATTCGTGTTGCCACCACAATGAAAGTTCCGGAATATAGGTAACCATCATTAACCAGATCAGCATCAATAACAGGAAAGGCAGGGTGGCTTTGAACAGGGTGACGATAGGCTTGCCGAATCGTTGACTGGCGATAAAGAGGTTGATACCCACCGGGGGTGTCGAATATCCGATTTCGAGGTTGGCAAGGAAAATGATTCCCAAATGGATAGGATCTACACCGTAGCGTGTTGCCAATGGCAGGATCAAGGGTACGACAACGATAATGGCGGAGAATATATCCATCATTGCGCCGACGACCAGTAAGAACAGGTTCAACAATAATAAAAACTCGAGCGGACTGGTGATATGCTGTTCGAGAATCTCCAGCATCTGCATCGGCAGTTGAGCATCAATCATCAGGTTGGTCAGTCCAAGTGCGATCAGTAAGATCACAAGCAAGCTGCCAAATAAGACGCAGCTCTCGACCAAAATGCCAAAGAACTGGGTTCGCAGATTGATCTCCCTGAAAATGAATACCTCGATGAGTATCACATAACTCGCGGTTGCGGCTGCGGCTTCCATGATCGAAACAAAGCCGCCGAAAATGCCGATCACGATTCCGATGGGCAGGAAAATATCCCAAATCGCACCACGTGTTGCAGAAATGAGTGTTTTGACATCGAATTCATGTTTGTTCACGTGTAATTGGCGGCCGTGAATGATGCTGTATATCGCTAGGATGATGATCAGCAATGTGCCCGGGACAATTCCAGCAAGAAACATTTGCTCGATGCCGACGCCGGCAACGATGCCGTAGATCAGTATCGCCAGACTCGGTGGGAACAGCAGTCCCAACGAGCCGGATGTCGTCAGCAGGCCCAGAGAGAATTTCTCGCGATAGCCTTCGCCCACGAGAATCGGGTAGAGCAGTCCACCCAGGGCGAGAATGGTGACACCCGATGCGCCGGAATAGGAGGTAAAAAACGCGCAGGCACCGATTGTCACGATAGCGAGGCCACCCGGCATCCAGCCAAGTGCGGCGCGGTAGAAATTAACCAGGCGCTGCGGAGCGCCACCACTCGACATCAGCACACCGGCAAAGGTGAATAACGGAATCGCGATCATGTTGGGTGACGATGCCAGGCGATTCATCTCGATGATCAGAATGTCGGGACTGATATCGGCGGAGTGGCTGGCCAGCAGCCCACCGGCAGCGAGTACCACGAACAGCGGTATACCAACCAGCGCCAACAGGACCAGGACTAGGGCAGCTGCAAACATCTAGGGCCTAAGCTTTCTTGAGAAAACAGTTGAAGAGGAAATGCAGCGCAAGCAGGCCAAAGCCAATCGGATAGACCAGGGTGAATGGTAATGTCCAGCGTTCGTTGGCAGGAACATACTGCCATTCATCGGCGACAAAAATACTGGCGTGGTAGCTCAATATTGCGCAGACGACCGCTGAGAACAAGGCCAGCGGACACCGCAGTCGCGACAGCAACCGCTTGCTCATGAAAGTGGTGAAGGCGTCTACCTTGATGTGCCGGAGCTTTGAAGTCGCGATGACAGCGCCCATGGAACCGCAGATGACCAGCAGGTATCGGTTGATGATTTCGATCTCGGGAAAACCGAGCTCAAATAGGTTGCGTGTCAGCATCTGCACCACTGATAACAGCAGCAGCAGAAACAGACTCAACGCGGCAATGACGCTCTCAACTTTAACCAGTCCGTTTTCAAGCCTTCTGATCACGGTGTAACTGGAATAGTTGCCTGCGTCCTGCTGCCTTGTTGCGCACGAAAATCTTCTACGTGCTGCTGCGCTCTGCTGAAGGTCTTAGATGGAATGTAGTTGGTTTTTTCCAGATACTTGGCAGCCTGATCTCTGATTTCCAGCATTTCATCCATGTTTGCATCGGACCAGTCGAACATGAATTCGATGCCGTTCTTTTCAAGAATGGCGAGGCTTTTCTTGTTTTCCTCACGCGCACGTAAACGGATGTCATCACTCAGGCGTTTACCTGTCGTTTTCAGGATCTGCTGCAGATCTTCAGGCAGCTTATTGAAAAAACGATTGCTAACCAAAAGGCCACCGATCGCATTGGTAAACGGTATGCGGCTGCCATAATTGAGTTTT
This sequence comes from Gammaproteobacteria bacterium, assembly GCA_013042055.1. Lineage (GTDB taxonomy): Bacteria > Pseudomonadota > Gammaproteobacteria > SZUA-229 > SZUA-229 > JABDQW01. The sequence continues at coordinate 4,409 of JABDQW010000093.1, forward strand.
GTGTACCACTGCAGTGCGATAGCGCCAAAACTGGAGGTGTACACGGTATCGATGCTGCCGTGTTTAGCTGAGAGCTGGGTATAAACATCGATGATGGATAGTGGGATCGGATCGATTTCGGCCGCTTTGAAAAATGCTTCTCCTAGCGGATCGCCCTGCCAGAGCCAAATTTTCAGTTTCTTGATACCATCCATGGAGCGAATAGGTTTAGTGGAAAAGAAGTGAATAAAACCGACTTCTGGCCAGCCCAATAACTCGAATCCGCTTTCTCTGAATCCCGCCTCGAGTTCCGGCATCATCTGATCACGGACGTAATCCGATTCGTCGGTGTTCTTGAACATGAATGGGACTTCGAGCACGCGTGCCGGCGAATAAATCCGGCCAATACCATAGCCTGTGAACATGCCGCCATGCAGCTGTCCCTTGCGGATTTTGCGCAATACATCGGGCTCGTCACCCATTACACCGCCTGCGTATAGTCTGAATTTGATGCGGCCCTCGCTTTTTTCCTCGACCTCCTCGATCCATTCCTGCAGTAGGTTTGACCACGACGTGCCGGTCGGCATCAGGGTCGCGAATTTGAGCTGATAGGTTCGTGCATTGGCGGAAGTGGTTGTGACAGCCAGCAGCAGGGCGAAACAGAGTAATCTTAGAACCATTCTTCTTCCTTCTTCAGCAACAAGCTGGCCTTGCGTTTCGCGATCTGGTTTTGCAGGGCAAGTTCAGGCATCAGGTCATCGGGTGCGTTAACAATGCCGGTTAGAAGCCTGTGGAATTGATCCCGGTCAAGCATTTGTCGGGCGAGGAACTGGGCTTCTAGCAGATCGGGAATCAACAACTTGCCGTTGGTGGCTTTGCGGGCACGATCAAAATGTTCCTTTGATTTTTCGTAATTGCCGCCAATCGATGGTGCGCGGCTACCGTAGTAGACGCCGAAATACATGTGCGGGCCACCGAAATAGAAGGTTTCGTCGAGCTCAATGACGCGTTGCATCAATGCGGTGGTACGCGCCAGCTGGGAGATGGCTTCGGGATCATCGCGGTTCATGTCGATCCACTTGGCCCAGTTGCTCGATGCCCAGAACATCGCTGGCACATCCTTGTTCCCCATTTTGGCGACTTGCTCGTTGAAGTCCGCTAGTGTGCTGTCGAGCAGGTTGCTTGCGCCATTGAGTTCGAGCGCCTGAATGCCATGTTTCATGCCGCGCACGTAAAAATCAGATGCGCGTCCTGGCCGGGTATCTTCATTGAAGCCGTAAGCCAGGCCGTAAAAAGCCTGGGATGCGTAGGTATGCAGTTGAGCATTTTCAGGATCGATCTTGATCATGCCCTGGAGCATATTGAGGTTGGCCGGGATGGAGTCTTCAGCCAGATCCAGGTCGGTTTCGTGGTTGAGTGCTTCAACACCACCGTCGATCATCGGTATCGATGCTCGCACCAATGTTTGCTCCATCGAGCAGGCACTGAATAGAAGACTGGATATGAATATGAGTAGCAGGCGCATAGTTGAGTGCTTTTTGGGTCAATTTAGTCGAATGTCAACATTCTGAAGCTATTTTTCCTAATAATCTAGTGGAAAAATCAGTAACCGACAATGATTGATGTCAATATTCCCGCAACATCGGCGATCAGTGCACAGGATATCGCGTGGCGCACGTGTCTGATCCCGACACTGCCAAAATACACGGCGAGCACCTAACCCGCATTTCTCGCCAGGCGGGCTATTTGCTGCGCCTGCTCCCGTAATCCTGGTGAGAAATGCGGGCTAAAACGCGGTTTCGGTAATGCCCTGCGGAATCTAGGATAATCGCTGAAACCGTCGCAGCGAACGAATCGACGCCGTGCTTGGCGCCTTCGCGCCTCTGTGGTTCAAATTGCCTTGAATTTTAGATGGAATCTGAATTCAGCACCTCGTCGGTTAGCTTGATCATATGCTTGACGTGGCTGCCTTCCCAGTAGACCTGGCCGCAACTCGTGCATTGCCAGAAGGTGTCGTAGTAAAGGCGTGTTTTCGGCTCGAGCCGGTCAACGATATCCTGCTTGTTCACGAGCTTGACGCTACCGTTACAACGGGTACAGCGTCCGAAAGGTACGATTTGATCTTTTAGATCAAAGCGCCTGACGACTTCGTCGAGCTGTTTGCGTGGATCCGATTCACGGATGAAATACCCGTGCGTGATGATGCTGCGTTTCAGCAGGCTGCGGTCTCGTGTCAGCAGAATACGATTTGTTTCGGCCGAAATTCGCGCCAATTCATCATCGGCGTAGTCATTGCGGTAGAGGGTGTCGAAGCCGAATTGGCGCAGATACCGGGCCAGCCGGCCCAGGTGACAGTCAAGCACGAAGCTTGTTTGACGTAATGGTGTGTCCCTGAGTTTTAGAATCGGCGTGATATCGACGCTCTCAAACATCGGGTACACGCTGATGTCATCTTCGTCCTCAACGATATAGCTGAAATCGACCGATTTGCCATTGGCCAAAATAATCTCGACTTCCGTGTGAGGAACGCCCAGCGATTCGATCAGGTCTTTCACCGACGTGCGCCGGTTGAGTTCAAGTTTGAACTGCGTCATCTTGTGTGCGTCGCGCAGGAAGTCATTCAGTTCAGCATAAAATCGTAGTGCAACGAAAGACATAATGCAAACGCTCAAAACAAGGGCTTATTCGTCTGTTGGAATCGAAATGTAGGAGCGACTTTAGTCGCGAGCTCCCACAGTTCGCGACTAAAGTCGCTCCTACTGAAGATAGAATACTCAGCGCCTCCGCGTCTCTGCGGTAAGAAAAACCCTTTCGGCATTCCGGTGTCGAGCCGACTAACGCAGTTGCGAATTAGCCCAGCTGGTCAGCGTGCGCATGTCCATAGCCCCGGCTTGTTGCGCTACGACGCGACCACCCTTGAATATCGCAATGGTCGGGATACTGCGAATGCCGAAGCGTGCGGCGATCATCTGTTCTTGCTCGGTATTTAGTTTGGCCAAAAGCAGGTTCGGCTCGAGCTGTTGAGCAGCCTGTTCGAAAACCGGTGCCATCATTTTACACGGACCACACCAGGGTGCCCAAAAATCGACCATCACCGGCAGTTCGTTTTGTCCGATAATCTTGTTGAAATTAGCCGATGTCAGTTCGATAGGCTTGCTAAGAAACAATGGCTTACCACACTTCCCGCAGGCTCCCCCCGCGGCCAGTTTGTCGTTTGGAACCCGGTTTGTCGTCAGGCAGCTGGGGCAAACCACGTGTGTTGAGTGACTCATCGTCAAAATTCCCAGTGGACTATCTCTGTTATCGGTATATATTGGGGTGAACGTCGCGCTATTCAAGCCTCGTCGGTTCGTGCATCTGGTGAGACATCTGGAATTGTTGCTGCGCCTGCTGTCGTGATCCTGGTGAGAAATACGAACTAACGAACGCAGTATATAATGGTTAGGTCCGGAGCGAGCCTTCAACTAAAATCTCGCCCAATCGCTTGCTAAGAGGCAGATACAAATAATGAAACCTGTGTACCGAATCATTTTTCATAGTCAGGGGAAAATCTATCAATTGCATGCTGCCCAGGTCAGTCAGGGTGCCATGTATGCATTCGTCGAGATCGAAGACATTATGTTCGATCAGCAAACGGAGTTGGTTGTCGACCCATCCGAAGAACGGCTCAAAGACGAATTTGACGGCGTCACAAAAACCTACGTGCCGATGCACTCGGTTATCCGCATCGACGAAGTCAGCAAGCAGGGCAGTAATAAGATCGTCGACGCGGACAGCGGCGGCAATATTACGCCGTTTCCGGTCAGCATGCCCCCTAAAACAGATAACAACTAATGGACCAAGGCGATGATTAAGACGGTGCCGATCTTGGTATTCTCTGCAGGCTTACTACTCATTAGCTGTGAAAGCCAGGTTGTAAAAGACGAAAATTCTCAGTTCTATTCGGTGTCGCTCGGTTCCGAGTTGATACTCCATCGAGAAATCACGGTACCGCCCGATCAGACATCGGTGTACCTGCAGTACGGTAAGATCGCTGCATCGGGGCACGTCGACTTTTACAAACCGCATTGTAAATTCGAGCTGTACAAGATCAGCACCAAAGCCCGGGTGGTTAAGCCGGATACCTTCGTTGTGATCAAAATCGTTGATCAGCGTGAGGACGTGTCGGTAGGCATGCCCACTTACGCAAGTTTAGGTTTTTCTTACGGTGACGGCCCGCTGCATCTGACGTATTCGACCGCGATGTATCTGGAGTCCGCAGTACAACCGGATGTGTTTCGCATCGATTGCAAACGATGGGATGACCCCGTCATAGGGGAATATCTGAGCATCAGTGAAATGCGCGAAGCGCTGGGCGATTACTTTACGCTGAAACTGGCTGACAGCTAGCCCGCAATTCTCACCAGGATCACGGGAGCGCCTGCTCCAGTGATCCTGGTGAGAATTGCGGGCTAGTCGTTTGTTCGGCTTCGACCATCGCGTTGACGCTAGCGACCCAGGCACGAGCAAGATTGTCCAGATTGTAACCGCCACCACCCATTGCGACGACATGGCCGTTGCAAAACTCGTCGGCCAATGCGCAGATGCGTGACACGACGTAGGCGTGAACGCATGGCGAATAGGCCATGTGGGTTATCGGATCGCCATCGATGCTGTCAGCACCGCATTGCAACAAAATAAACTCAGGTTCGCCGTTGCGAAGGAACGCTTCTGCCCGCGGCCACAACTTCATGAAGAGGTCGTCATCGGCGCCCGGTGGCATCGGGATGTTCAATTTAGTGCCTTTCGCGTCACCCTCGCCAGTCTCACTGATATCGCCCGAACCGGGGTAGAGGAAACGACCGTCTTCGTGAAAATCGACGAATATCAGATCGGGGTCATCCGCGAAACTGTAGTAAACACCATCGGCATGATGCGCATCGATATCGACGTACGCAATCTTGCGGATGCCGTATCGATTGCGTAAGTATTCGATGGCGATGCCGCAGTCATTAACGACGCAGAAGCCGGCAGCGCTGTGTCGCCGTGCATGATGCAGGCCGGCGATTGGTATGAAGGCGCGTTTATAAGTTCCGGTGAGGAGACGGTCGATAGCGTCGCAGACGCTGCCGGCAACTGCCAGCACCGCTTCGTACATGCCGGTAAAGGCCGGCGTATCACCCTGGTCGAGATACCCGGCGCCGAATTTGGACAATCGTCTAACTTTTTCGATGTATTCGTGTCTATGAAATAGTTCCAGTCGATTTTGCGTAGTCGCCGACGGCGGCAGAATATCGACGGCAAGATCCAGTTTTTGACTGAGCAAGGCGTTCTTGAATGACTCGTGACGCAAAGGTCCAAAAGGATGGTTGCTACCGAAAGCGTAACGTGCGAGTTCGTCGCCCAAGTACACACAGCATGAATGTTCGTTCGCCATAAGCTTACAATACACCATGTGGTAACGATGCGGAATTCCTGTTCGATAAAATAACTTAGCCCGAATTTCTCACCAGGCGGCGTAGTAAACTGAT
>JABDQW010000096.1 GCA_013042055.1 Gammaproteobacteria bacterium
CTGATGGTACTGATACCGAACCATTCAAAGGTGAATTTGAATGGTTTTCGTTGTTCATTAGCGTAGCGGCTTTCCTTGCTCTCTGGCGTTTCAAGATCGGTATTATTTCGGTTATTGTTGCTTCTGCGGCTGCAGGGCTTGTTTATTCCTTTGCGGTTTGAATCCTAGCTTTTTAGCTATCACCAAGTAACCTCATGCGGTAAGAATCATAAAAAAGCTATCGCCTACCACCAAGTAGACTACTAATGGCTGCCCCCGATAGTTTTCCCGTCTATCCTTGATTTAGTGGTAGCTATTAATACCTGGACCGCATTTCTTAAGCAGTGGCGATGAATGTTTCCGGCTGTGTTCGCTGGCGCCATTCTTATGTAGAATATGGTGAACGAACTCATGGCTTAGGGCTTCTATATCGGTTCTGGAATCCCTTTCCAGGACAATCTCGTCTTCATCGGTATTTATCCATATCGTGTTTGTGACCGGGTGATAAAATGCCCATACACCGCCGAGACCTGCAAAAGAAAAACTTCTATATTCTACAGTCGGCCCTGTTGCTGTCATGCCCATACAAGCCATCGTATCAGCATATACTTTCGACATGACTTCGAAATTTACGTACATGTCTCTTGATGGTGTCAATGTCAACCCATGCTCATCAGTCATTACCTGATCAGTAGCGTATTTTGTGTCGCCTGCTCTATCGTTATCAATCGTACATCCAGATAGTGCCGCGCAAATACTTATAGCAATTAAGCTCGTGTTTATGTAACTCATTTATAGGTAACTGGCTAAACAACTCAGTTACTTTGAGCACGCAAACAACGGGCCAATAACGATAAACTCGTTTAAAACCAATTGACTATAGATATGTTACGAGCCTGCTCCGCTGTTTCTGTAAACAAATTCGACATTTGTCGCCATGTTAGACTACCCTGATCATCTCCTCGTTTGAATTGGCTTTGCCGGCTTATTGGAAAATCAGACGAAAAACAAATATGATGAGAAACACGGACTAGCTGCAACTTTTACACAACGCTCACAGGCACTGGTCAACAAGCCGTGTTTTGTGATCAAACAACAAGCTTGTCGACACAGCACCAATGTGTCAATAGTCAGTATTTGCTCAGGTCTAATCCAAATTCGAAGGTATCGATTTTGAACCCTTCCGGAAAGGCCTTTCTCAGGCGCTCTTCAAACTCCGCATAAACCTCCGCCTTGTGTTGTTGTAGATCGTAGTCTCTGGGATTTTCTGTAATTTCGCCCAAGTCGATATCCATTTTGAATTCGACGTTAGGCGCTATTTGTATATGTGTCATAACATTAATCTCCCCTTTTAAAGGTATTGAACATCATCTGTATCATATCAAGAAAAATCTTCAGGAAGTGTATTCCGTGTCCTGTGAACCGTCCCAGTTCACAGGACAAGTCTGAGCAGAGATAATGTTCTCTTATACTTCTGTTGACACGCTAAAACCGACCAAGGCTTACCGACCTACTCGCAACGTGCTGAAACTATTCGTAAAAAAATGTAAGAATAGGAAAAAGTCCTATTGAATTCAATCAACCGATATGTAGAGTTTGATCTAAATGCAGTCTCGAATGCCGAGTGTCGCCAGACGGCGAGAATAAGCGGGCTAAGCGAGTCGCCGGGTCGAAACAATGGAGTCAGATCAAAATTGCATATAGTACCAGCGAGCAATTGAATCTGACCCATCGTATTTCACCAAGCAGACTTCTTATACCTCGATTCTGAATCGTCACACCAACGCTTAGTGGCTTCGATGCATTAGAAAGGATGCTCATTAAGTATTGCTTTTAACAGCATACTTTTTTAGCAAAATCTAATATATGTGAAACAATTAAGGAGATGTACAAATGGAAACCAAGCAAAAAAGCTTTTGCGAATTGGTTAATACCTATGAAGCCCTGGAACATATTATGGGCATCAACGGTTTACACCCACATTCTTTATCGACCATAGAACGCCTGCATAATAAAGTCATCGAGCATACCAGCCGCAGAGAAGGTATTATCCTCGATATCGGCTGTGGCAGCGCTTACGGCACATACAATCTATCTCGACTTCTTCCCCCTGGAGTTTCCATTATTGGTATCGACATAAACAAAGCAGCTATTGATAAAGCTCAAAAGCTATTTGAAAAACAGAAGAATGTTTCTTTTTTTCTCGGTTCTCTTGAAGAGTTTTACGAATCACACAAGCAGCAAAACATCATCGGAATAATTTCAGTATCTGTAAGCATGTTTTTATACTGCACTCGATCATACTATCAAACAGCCTACAAAATGCTTGAGGAAGGAGGCATATTTATTGACGCACCCTTCGTCTTCAAATCACTAAATTTACAGCTGTCAGAACAGTTTAAAAACGAAACGTACCAAACCTGCGGATGCGCCATGACCATGCACACCACAGACGAATTAGAAGACTTTATGAATCATGCTAATTTTAAACGGATTATCTGCAACGAAAGGGAATTTGAGTTAATGAATCTATCGATACTTTTTCAGGACTACTCGCCAACTTACTTATTCACACAGTTTATAAATAATGTTTGCAAGCCACCTGCACCATTAGAGCATAACTCATCGTGGTATCTATTGAGACGAACTCTGGGTATATTTTCATTTTTTCTACGCAATAGGACCAAGTTTGGTGCAACCGCAATAGTTGGCATCAAATAGAATGAAATAATCTGGATTCGATCTGACAACACTGTCATTGTATTCGCAATGTGTCCTGACAGTATCCAGACAAAAATACTGTCATCGGATTGCGAGAACAAAGTAATCATGACCGTAAGGTGTGCCATGGCACCGGAAGGCTTCGGCAAACTGAAGATTCGCGGTGTGCATGGCGCACCCTACGATTCGCCCCTTAAGCTGTCAGTTTGATTTTGTATCTTTTCCATGAGCCATCAGATCAGAGTTGGGTCACGAGACGTTATAAAAAACCACAAAGAAAAGTTTGATTGGAACGGTACTTACTCAAGAAAAAACCAAAGCAAAAACGCGTCGTCGCGAGCGGTAGCGCGGCGATCTTTGGCACCTTTGCGTCACGGTGAAAGAGATTGGTTCGTCCCCGCAATGACTGCAGAACCCTTGTTGTCCTTTAATCAATTGACCCATTTTGCTATCGTCATGAATATAGTCTCTGGACTAAACGGTTTTGCAATATAATCATTCATGCCTACCGCGACGGCTCTTTCCAGATCACATGTCATTACATTGGCTGTCAAAGCAATGATGGGTAAATCTTTGAACCGTGCCTGCTCACGAATCTTACAAGTGGCTTCAAGGCCGTCCATGACGGGCATTTGGCAATCCATTAGAACACCATCAAAGTCATCCCTCGCCAATAGTTCCAATGCTTCCCGCCCATCAGCTGCGGTTTCAACAGTAATTCCGCCTGAAGTGAGATACTCGAATACAATTTCCCGATTGAATTCATTATCATCAACAACCAGGATTTTTGCACCATGCAGTTTAGACATGGACTGACGAACTTTCTCATCACCTTCATTTCGTGAGTTTTCAAGTAGCGAGTTATCCCCAGTCTTGCCCAGAGGGATAATGAAACTGAAGGTACTGCCTGTATTCTTATCACTTTCGAACCATATATCGCCCCCCATCCTCTGAATAATTTTCTTGCAGATGATTAAACCCAGCCCACTACCACCATACCTACGAGTTGTTGAGCTGTCAGCCTGACTAAATGACTGGAACAGTTTTTTCTGCTGTTGTGGCGGTATGCCAATACCTGTGTCCTGCACAGAGAATAGTACAACGGCTTGCTTATCATTTTCTTTTATTAATTCTATTTTCAGAGACACCAAACCACCCGACTCGCTGAATTTCACTGCGTTGTCACCCAGGTTGAATAGCACCTGGCTCAGGCGTAAAGGATCGCCAGTCAGTGAATCCGGTACACCCTCACCAATATCAATCGAAAACTGTACCTGTTTTTCCCTGGCCTTTAAGCCAACGATATTTGTCGTGTCATCGGTAACATCTTTCAGACTAAAGCGTATATCCTCTATTTCCAGTTTGCCCGCCTCAATCTTGGAAAAGTCGAGAATGTCGTTGAGTATGCGGAGCAAACTTTCGGCTGAACGATGAACCTTGTGTATGTAATTGTGTTGTTGTGGGGACAATTCTGTCTTTAGCGCCAGGAGTGACATATTGATGATGGCGTTCATCGGTGTGCGGATTTCGTGGCTCATATTGGCCAGAAACTCACTTTTGGCAATATTAGCCTCATCGGCACTCGCTTTTGCTTTAGCTAACTCATCATTGGCAAGGCGCAATCGCTCGCTTTTCTTTTCCACTGACAGTCTTTTCTGATTCAGCCGTTCGATAGCCTGCCTCTCCTGATTACTGGTGTAACTAACAAGAAAATAGAGACCCGCCGAACCAGCACCAAGGTTAAGTAAAAAAAAGATTTGCCTGGCTGCTTCTGGAATGGGTGTTATGGTTGCTGCTAAATAGTTTTGGATAGCACCCGAAATAAGCAGCAGTGCAAAATAAGCTACAAACCACAAAAATGCATTCTGTTTATCCATAAATATAGACGCAGCGACAGGTGCAAATAGCGCCCATATCATGACTGTACTGCCATGAAAAAAACCACCTAGAGACCACATCAGCAAAAACGGCAGCAACAAGACTAAAACCAACTGGCTCCATTCCAGAAACGTCGTTCTTCCGGTGTTGAAATAGTACACCAGAGATAGTAATGAGATAACCGAGTACGACATTGGTATCGAGCCAGAAAGAGGATGTTCCAGATAAAAATAGATCCAGCCCCAAATAAACGCAGCAGGCCCGATTATCATCGGCACAAGGACCAAAGCTGCTTTTTTTCGACGGGTCTCGGTACTATCTTCAGGTAAGCACCCTGACTCAATCATCCTTACCAGGCTATGTTTTATATCAAACATCTTTCGTTATATCCTGTTGAGGTGACTTGACTGATTGATACGGGCAACCAAACTAATCTGGCTATTTTTTATGATCATGGTGTCCGGCTGTTTGTATCGGTTAATCGCAAGCCGTCTTATACCTTTTATATAGCAGTTCGTACGCCCCTTACCAAGGAGACACTCAATTACTGCACCTGTTAGCCTGATTTATCACACGATGGACGACATATAGTTGGCATTTACATAACAATTAAAGAATCATTACGACGTTTTTTTGACACCCACAAATGGAGTCGCGATCAAAGGGAGAGCTAATCCGCTCGTTACACAAAGGCCGACGCGTAATGCGTCCGCCTTCGTGTAACAGCCGGTTTAGTTAGTTGGTGACGAAGTCGTCGTAGCGGCGGGTACTAAATTTCTTCC
>JABDQW010000098.1 GCA_013042055.1 Gammaproteobacteria bacterium
TTCTTTGCAGTTACTTTCTTCTTACGAGCAGAAGTTTTCTTTTTCACTGCACGCTTAGCCGTAGTTTTCTTTTTACTTTTTGTTATAGCTCGAGCCATTAGTGCATCCTCTATGTGTGAGTTACAAACGAAAGTATAAAACTAATTTTTAAATTATCAAATATTTTTTAATTTAAAAACAAATAGTTTTCAGTTTTATCATGCAAATATACCCGGATTTTTATTGTTTAAGGATTAAATCAACAACAGATCACAACATGAAAAATATAATCGCACAATTCATTTACTTACAACTTTCAAAATGGCAATTACGAAACACGGATAGCAGGCTGTAAAGAACTAAAGCGCTGTTAAACTAAGCTCCTGCGTTGAATACTCAAGAAGCATGACAAGGTTAAGATGAATGTTGCACGAAGGCGGACATGCAATTTATGGCTTATTCCGCATTTCTCGCCAGGCGGCATCAAATACGGATAAGGCATTGGCTATTTAGACTAGAGTCAGGATGATCGAAATACAGGGTGTTATTCAAGCACGCCAATCACGGTTCAGATTGGTGTTCGTCTCCGTAAACTTGCTCTTCACTCAAACTGTAGCCATAGCTACGTTTTTCGCTTCAGAGTGGCGCTTTCGAACACCAGCCCACATGTCTCACCGGGGGTGAGGCATGAGGGCTAGAGGACGATCTGATCAAAACACCCAAGACTAAAATCTGAATCCGGATTGTAGAAACCCACCGAGCGAATCACTCTGTGACACAACGGCCAGATCGACGTTGAATCCGAACCAGAAGCCAATACCGGCTGTATACAAATTCTCCTTTGCCGCGTCAGAGATGCCGTCAGCGATATTCTTCTGAATTCCCAACCGCAATTGCATGAAATTATAGATATTGAATTCACCACCAGCAGACGCATATTGTGATTTCAATGCCTGAAAATTCTGGCTAGTAAACATAGCATCGTTCTCGATCAGATCAAGATCAGCTCCCAGGGTTAGCAAATTATTACGGTAGGCAACGCCCAATCGAGCTTGGGTATCGAACGATAACGTCACTGGAGTTCCAAACGTATTAGTATAATTGATCTGTTGCGAGACCAGATTTGTTGCCAGCAAACCGATCCGGGTATGTTTAGTCAAACCCATGACAAAACCGAGATCAAAGGTCCCATAATCGCTCAGATCATTCTTTGAATCATCGATCAAACTTCCAATGCCGGTATCAATTGTCGAGATCGACTCACTCAAGTGGATGTTGTCAACCTTGACGTACTTTGGCGTGATCCCGATTGCAATTTTCTGCCCGAGCACTTGAAAGCTCCTGGCCAGTGATACGCCAAGCTCATTCGTGAGAACACCTTCCAGTTCAAGTATATTTTTTGACGGATCCGGCAGTTCGGCCACCGTCTGCGATATATTTGTAACTGTACTAGCTCCAACTGCCTCCGCGCGCGCACTGATCGCGAATGCCCATGTCTTTCCAGAGAAACCCGTTGAAAGCAGAGCCGACGCATCCGGAGCAAGAACATTAGCTTCCAACGACTGAGCAATGGCGACGGCTCGATTGCCATCGTCGATATTGTTGATGGGGTCCGCACGGAAGCGGTCATATGCTGACTGGTAATCATCAATCTTGTCAACGACTCCGTCCGGATCTCTCAGAAAGGCGCCGACACCGAGCAGCACGGAAAAATCGTCTCTGCTTGTCTGAAAAGCGAGCATTCCCGGATTAGCAAAGGGTGCTGTTGCAATATCCGCCGTGGCGACTCGAACATTACCCATACCCAAAGATCTTGCCTCAACTGACAAGGATGCGGCGTCAGCCGAAGTAGATAAGACCGCGATACAGAATGCTGATAAAATCTTTTTATAGTGCTTCATACAATCCTCAGGTAGTTTTATCTGCAACACTATTGAGCATAGTGCATGTCAGGCTATTATGCTGGCGGCGTAGCACCTGAGATTGCTAAGTGAACAGCGCAGCGAACAGTACGCAAATATGACTGAAAAAACCGATTCTTCGATCAAGTACGCCGGACTGTTTCGCCGATTACTCGCGATCATTTATGATCTGTTTCTGTTGCTTGCCCTGCTGTTTGTTGCGACTGCCTTTGCGATGATATTCAACCAAGGCGATGCAATTGAACCAGGCCAACCACTTTATCCCTACTACCTGGTCTATTTACTCACGGTCAGTTTTGCTTTTTTTGGCTGGTTCTGGACACATGGGGGTCAGACATTGGGCATGAAGACATGGAAAATCCGGCTGCAGCAGACCGATGGCCAGAATATCAGCTGGCAGTTAGCCCTGATCCGTTTTTTTACCGCGATACTATCCTGGTCGCTACTTGGCATGGGTTTTATATGGTCGCTGTTTCAGCCCCAGAAGCGGGCCTGGCACGACATAGCTTCGAAGTGCGTCATGCTCGATCTAAGAGTGCCGGAATGACGATTGTGTTGGACAGAAGTGAGATCAGACCTTCAAAAAATAAAAAAGCGCATATTTATCCTAGATTCCGCAGTTGATCGCTGTTACCGCTTGTCAACTCCAAGATTATGAAGAGTTATGCAGTATTTGACACTCACCCAACCGGTGAGTCGCTACAACACAGTTTATCGCTGCTCCTCAAGCGCCATGGCGGCGTTGCGACTTTTGCTAAGGACACGGCCATTAGCAGCAAGCCGCGCCTTGCCCAGACGCTTGAGAAACAGCGCTAATTCTGTGTTCAACTGCGGAATCTAGGCTTATCGTTACCGCAATCGCCTGATCATTGTCATTGACACCAGGATCACGAGTATCGACGGTAGACCAGCGCTCAAGATCGGGGTCACACCATAGATGATTCCCATTTGATTGACAACGCGGTTGAGCACATAAAAGGCTACTCCGATGAGTACACCGATCATAATACGTTGACCGGCACCACCCGAGCGTGAGCTCGAGGTCAGAACCAGAGGAACCGCGATCATCAACATACCAACACTGGTCAAGGGTGTGAAAATCTTCACCCAGAACGCCAGCCAGAATGAATCCGCGTCCAGCTCATGTTCATCCAGGTATCTACTGTACTGCCATAGCTCGCTCGCAGACATATCCTCGGGCTCAAGATTGAGCACATTGAATAGGTCAGTACTGACCATGGCGGGCCAGGTTTCTGTGTCGTTGAATGTAGACGTGACCTTGTCTTTGTCAATAATACTGTTGGTCACGCCCTTGAGGCGCCAAAGTTCACCTTCGTAATGTGCTTGTTCAGCGAAACTGATCTTTTTTAATCGCTGCTCATCATCGAGCTCATATATCACGACGTCTCTGAGCTGCACGTCGGGTAGCACCATTCCGATGTAGACGAAATTATCACCATATTTGGACCAAAGCCCCTTGCGGTCACGCGTCAGCACCCTGCCCTCAAGCGCTTCGGCGCGCATCGCCTTAGCGATACTGATAGCTTCCGGGGCGACAAATTCGCCCAACACGACGACGACCACGATCAGCAGAACGCCCGCCTTGAGCACGGCGGATGTGATCCGCATGATCGAAATACCGGCTGCACGCATCACGATCAGTTCCGAGGTGGATGCAAGCGCTCCGAGTGACAACAAGCCTCCCAACAACATGGCAGACGGAAAAACCTGATAGAGCAACTGTGGCAGGTTCAACAACACGTACATCATGGCCTGCAACACACCATAGTTGTTCATGCCAACGTTCTGCAGCTCAGCGACAAAACTGATAAACGCGAACAAAGCGCCGAATACAAACAGCGACATGAATGTACCACCGAGAATGGCTCGAGCGATATAGCGATCAACGATCAACGAGTCACCCCGCCTGCAACAGCTTCAGCTTCAGGCTTTTTCCTGCCTGGAAGCAAACCACTGCGCCACAAGAGCAAATATAAGGTCATCAGGGCGAGAACATGTACCCAGGAAGTTCCTATCCAGTAGGGTACGACGCCTTTGGATATCCAAGCTTTGCCCATGCCGAGCAGGTTAGAATAAATGAGATAGATCAGAATACCTAGAGCAAGTTTAGAATATCGCCCACCTCGAGGTGTAGTCTGACTTAATGGCAACGCCATCATGACGATAATCAACGTCGCTAACGGCAAGGTAATACGCCAATCGAGCTCGGCCTTATGCTCTGGATTGTCTGAATTCCAAAGCTGTTCCGTCGATAATGCCTGCACCCGTAAAGGGTAACTTTTGTCTGCCGGTTTTGGTACCAGTACGCCATATTCAGCATACTGGACGATCTGATAATCCGGCTGCCCCGGCGCACCGATGTAGTGCGTACCATCTTCGAATAAAATATAGGCCCGCCCGTCTTCACCGGTGACATTTCTCGCCGTTTTGGCAACATCGACATGAGTGCTTTGATCTTTCCTGAAACGCTGAAAGATGTTGCTCATGTCTTTGCCGTCTTTGCTGATTTCCTCCATAAATATCACGGCCTCACCATCCAGAAAGCGGTTGAATCGACCGGGCGCAAAAGTACTGATGATATTGACATTACGAATTTCTGCATTGATTTCTGCGCGCTGGAGTGCAACCCATGGCCGCATATACAGCATCATCAACAGCACCATCAAGCTTACAGGTACCGAGACCAGCAATAAGGAGCGTATCCATTGTCTCGGCCCGATACCGCCTGCCATCATTGCCGTCATTTCACTATCCATGTAAAGACGACTCAGGGCGAGCAACACACCAAGAAACAAGCTCACCGGTATCATCAGTACTAAAACCTTCAGCTGACTATTAATGAATAACGGCAGCACGGTTCCTGTCGTCAATTCACCCTTCAAGAACCACTTCAACAGTTGAACGATTTCGACGCTGGTGACCACGATAAGCAGCACAAAGGTAACGGCTAGCCAGGTTTTAATAGCCTCCGCGATGATATAGCGGTCAATGATGGTGGTGCCGAAGTTCATAGGGTGAATTATCACATCGTAAGCATGTAATTGACCAGTCAATATGTAAAACGATCGACCATTTCGCCAGTTCAGCAAATCAATCATGAAAAATTCTAGTGAATTTCATACAATGAGCCGTCTCATTTATCTAGTATGGAGCAAATATGGAATACACTGTCAAGAGCGGCAGCCCGGAAAAACAGCGCATCGGCTGCGTGGTCGTCGCTGTGTTCGCCCAGAGAGTGCTGTCAGCAGCGGCCAAAATTCTCGATAAAGCGAGCGGCAATCAGATATCCAATCTGATCCGACGGGGCGAGCTGGAAGGCGACCTGGGCGGCACGCTTTTGCTGCATAATGTCGAGAATACGTTGTGTGATCGCGTCCTGCTGATCGGTTGTGGCAAGGAAAAGGAGATCGACACCAACGCCTTCAGAAAAATAAACAGCACCATGGCCGCGACCCTCAAAGCCAGCGGAACCACCGAAGTTGCTTCATTCCTGACCGAAATCCCTATCAAACGTAAAAGTCTGACATGGAAAATTCAGCAGTCGATCGAGGCCATTGATGAAACGCTGTATACCTTCAACCAGCTCAAATCAGAGCAGAAGCCTCCACGTCGACCGCTGCGTAAATTCGTTTTCAGCGTGTCCGGTCGTGGACAGCTGACTGAAGGCGAAGAAGCGGTAAGGCGGGGGATGGCGATCTCAACCGGGATCAAGTTGGCCAAAGACCTGGCCAACCTGCCGGGCAATATATGTACACCCGACTACCTCGCAATACAGGCGCTGACCATGCAGAAACAGTTTCCCAAAACCCGCGTCACCGTGATTGGCGAAAAGGAAATTGAAGACATGGGTATGGGTACGTTTATGTCCGTCAGCAAGGGCAGTCGGCAGGATGGGAAACTGATCACCATCGAATACAGAGGGGGCGACAAAAAGCAGCAACCCATCGTACTCGTTGGTAAAGGCGTGACTTTCGACTCAGGCGGTATCAGCCTCAAACCGGGCGCGGCAATGGACGAGATGAAATTCGACATGTGTGGCGCAGCCAGTGTTATGGGAGCGGTCTCCGCCTGTGCCGAATTACTGCTGCCGCTTAACATCATCGGTATCATCCCGGCAGTTGAGAACATGCCTGACGGGGTGGCCAGTAAACCTGGCGATATCGTCACCAGCCTGTCTGGCCAAACTATTGAGATTCTGAATACCGATGCGGAGGGACGGTTGATATTGTGTGATGCCTTGACCTACGCGGAGAGATTTGACCCGGAGGTCGTCATCGACATCGCCACCTTGACCGGCGCTGTCATCGTCGCGCTGGGTGCCCACCCCGCAGCTGTGCTTGGTAACCACAAACCCCTGATCCATGACTTGCTCAAGGCAGGAAAGAGCAGCGGTGACCGCTGTTGGGAGCTTCCATTGTGGGATGATTACCAAGAACAGCTGGACAGTAACTTCGCGGATATGGCAAACATCGGCGGCAAAGGTGCTGGTACTATAACCGCCGCGTGCTTTCTTTCACGCTTTACCAAGAAATATCATTGGGCTCACCTCGACATTGCCGGCGTTGCCTGGAAGGGTGGTAAGGAAAAAGGTGCCACCGGGCGCCCGGTTAGCCTGCTGGTGCATTACATATTTCAGCACCTGAACGGTAAACATAAATAAGAGCACTATGAGCCCAAAGCAAAAACCGCGAATTGATTTTTACAAACTCAGCAGTCAAAACAGGGCCAGTGTCAACCGCTTCTGCTGCCAACTTGCGCACAAGGTGTTCAAGATGGGAAACCCGGTATTCGTTCGAACAAAAGACCCGGCCGAGTCACGCCTGATGGATGACCTGATGTGGACCTACAGCGATAATAGTTTTCTCCCTCATGCCATCCTCGATGACAGCGCAGACAATGACGCGCCGGTGATCATTGGACACAAAGCGATGCAATCCAGTGCTTTTCTGCTGATCAATCTGAGTGATGAGGTACCGGAGCAGATCGAGAATTTTGAACGTGTTGCTGAAATCATCAATGAAGCACCACGGACGCTACAATTAGGCCGCAAACGCTTTAGCGCCTATAAACAAGCGGACTATCCGTTGCATTATCACGAAATAACATCCTGAATATCCGCCAATGCCTGAAAAAGACACGAGCAATTTGCCCACACTGGATGACATCATTGTTCCCGGCGATGCCGACAAAGCTGCGCCCATAGCGTCGAGCAAGGGCCAAAGTTCGTTACTGGCAGGGGATGACAGCGCTAAAACAGCAGTGTCTCTTAGCGCTACACCAATAACTGGCGAACCGGAAGCTGATGACGACGATAACACCGATAGCACCGCATTTCCGATTGCAGAGCATGATGGCGAAGACGCCGTTGTTAACGCGCATGTTCCGCTTACAACGGAAACCGTCGAGGAACTGTCGCACACTCCCGACCCTCTGGTCGACAGACCAACGCTGAATGCAGACATCAAACCTTTGCCAGTCAACGCGCCGAATATCGATGCCTTGACCGAAGAAATACTGAGTAGCTTGATGCCCGCCGTGGAGCAATTGCTGAGCGAGAAAATCCGCCAGACACTGAAGCAGCATTTAGCCCGGATGTTGCACGACGGCGGACGATAATCGTTGAAAGTTTTTCGGCATTTCAATCTATTAAGCGTGGTTCAATAAACTATTTTGTGGTCTTGGTGTGTCCTATTTGGTTTTACGACCAAGCAGGCGTCGCATCTTGAACGAGCCCGCATGCCGCCCCGCTCATAGGCGATCTGCAGCGCATGGGGTATAATTCTGCGCTTTAAAATTACGCGAAATCTCGATGGACAAGACCTACAACCCGCAAGCGATCGAACAGAAGTGGTACCAGACCTGGGAGCAGAATGGCTACTTCAGTCCGGATGCGGACAGCTGGAAACAAGGCCGGCGTGACAATTACTGCATCATGATTCCACCCCCCAATGTCACCGGACGGCTGCACATGGGCCATGCCTTCCAGGATACCATCATGGATGCGCTTATTCGCTACCACCGCATGAAAGGCGACAAGACCCTGTGGCAAGTCGGTACTGACCATGCCGGCATTGCCACCCAAATGGTGGTCGAGCGTTTGATCAATGTTGAAGGAAAAACGCGCCACGACTATGGCAGAGAGAAATTTACTGAAAAAGTCTGGGATTGGAAAGAACATTCCGGTGGAACGATTACCGACCAGCTCCGTCGCATGGGTGCCTCGCTGGACTGGTCGCGTGAGCGCTTCACCATGGATCAGGGCCTCTCCGATGCCGTCCAAGAAGTCTTTATTCGTCTATATGAAGAAAGCCTGATATACCGCGGTAAGCGTCTGGTCAATTGGGACCCCGTCCTGCACACTGCAGTCTCGGATCTTGAAGTGCTGTCAGCTGAAGAAAGCGGCCATATGTGGCACATGCGTTATCCGCGCAGCAACGGTGCAGGATATGTCGTTGTTGCGACCACGCGTCCAGAAACTCTGCTAGGCGACTGTGCCGTTGCGGTGCATCCCAACGATGATCGCTATAGCTATCTGCTGGGAGAGTATCTCGACTTGCCGCTGACGAGCAGGCGCATACCGGTCATCGCCGATGAACATGTTGATCCCGAGTTCGGTACCGGTTGCGTGAAGATCACGCCGGCACATGACTTCAACGACTATCAAGTCTGGCAGCGCCACAACAGTAAAACCGAATTACGCGACATCATCCACGGCGGCCTGATTAACGTGTTCAGCATTGATGCCGCTATTCGAGACAACAACGAACAAGAAGGTGAACTGATTCCGACCAAGTATATCGGTATGGATCGCTATGATGCGCGCAAACAGATAGTTAACGACCTCGAAGCGGCCGGATTGCTCGAGAAAGTCGACGATCACAAACTGATGGTACCCAGAGGCGACCGCTCCGGCGCCATTATAGAGCCTTACCTCACCAATCAATGGTATGTCAGTGTCAAGCCGCTCGCTGAACCAGCCATCAAGGCGGTCGAAATCGGTTACATCAAGTTTGTACCGGACAACTGGAAGAATACCTATTTCGACTGGATGCGCAATATCGAAGACTGGTGTATCTCGAGACAGATTTGGTGGGGACACCGTATTCCCGCCTGGTACGATGACGTTGGCAATGTCTATGTCGGCCGCAATATCGACGCAGTACGTCAGAAAAATCGACTGCCGGCCGACTTCCCGCTGACTCAGGACGAGGATGTACTCGACACCTGGTTCTCATCGGCGTTGTGGCCGTTCTCGACATTAGGCTGGCCGAATAAGACAGCCGAACTGGAAAATTTCTATCCTACCAACGTGCTGGTGACCGGTTTTGACATCATCTTCTTCTGGGTTGCACGCATGATCATGATGGGGCTGAAGTTCATGGGCGATGTACCCTTTCATGAGATCTATATTCATGGCCTGGTGCGTGATGCAGAGGGGCAGAAAATGTCGAAGTCGAAAGGCAATGTACTCGATCCGATCGATGTGGTCGATGGCATCGGTTTAGAAGCACTGGTTGAGAAACGAACCAGTGCTGTCATGCAACCCCACCTGATCGAGCGTATTGAAAAGCTGACGCGTAAAAATTTTCCCGAGGGCATACCTGCGTTTGGCACCGATGCACTTCGTTTCACTTTTGCCGCACTGGCAACGACGGGCCGGGATATCGTCCTGGCCCCATCGCGTATCGAAGGTTACCGTAACTACTGCAATAAGCTGTGGAACGCAACGCGTTATGTATTGATGCAGACCGAAGCTAAGGACACCGGGATTGATAATGATGATGTCGAGTTGTCTCTGGCCGACCGTTGGATCGTTTCTCGCTTGCAACATATCGAACGCGATGTCGAAAAACATCTCAAAAACTACCGTTTTGATCTGTATGCGCAAGAGTTGTATAGCTTCGTCTGGGAAGATTATTGCGACTGGTATCTCGAATTGTCCAAACCGGTGCTATTCAATGAACACACACCCAAAGCGGCACAACGCGGTACCCGACGCACACTGGTCACGGTACTGGAGACCATTCTGCGACTGAATCATCCGATTATGCCATTTATCACCGAGGAACTCTGGCAAAAAGTGGCGCCATTGACTGGTTATACCCTGAAGCCGACGGGTGACACGATTATGACCATGCCGTTTCCACAGGCCGATGCGAACAAGATTGACGATGCCGCCGAGAGTGAACTCGAATGGGTAAAAGCCTTCATCAGCGGTGTACGCCGGATACGCTCGGAAATGGACATTGCCCCAGGCAAGACACTTCCGGTCTTGCTGCAACACGCCAATCAGCAAGACCGTGATGTCTTCAGCAGCAACCAAACATTTATCTACACGCTGGCAAAACTGGAATCTGTTGAATGGCTTGATCGCGAAAGCAAAGCACCCGAATCGGCCACCGCCCTGGTCGGAGAAATGCAAATTCTGATACCGCTAGCTGGACTCATCGACAAGGAAGCCGAATTGACACGCCTCCACAAGGAAATAAACAAACTTCAGGTCAATCTCGATAAAGGCAATACAAAGCTGGAAAACCCGAATTTTGTCGATAAAGCACCTGCAGCCGTCGTCGAAAAAGAACGCCAGCGTGTCGAGGAGTTGACCAGAGCCAAACAACAGCTCGAACGACAGGCAGAAAAAATCCGGGCACTGTGATCGATCCGCCGGGGCAGAAGAAAACGTAAATGGACTTGCGTCCAGTCGCTTTGCCGCTGTAATCTGATGCAATAATTCTTAAGCAGCGGAAAAATGCAATGCAAACGCCAGACAAACAAGAACAGATTATCCGTACTCATGCCGGTTTGATTATCGGGGTCGTTCAAAGCATTCACAATGCGGATCTTAGGCCACAAATGGAACAGGCACTGGCCATATCGGAACAGAATGGATGGGACAAACTGGTTGCGGCGATCCGCAAAATCATGGATGGCAGTCGTGACGAGAGCGTTCTTAATGGCCTGGATGATGAAGACTCCGTAATTGCATCGGCCATCTTGCGTGGATTGCAAGATCCCAATACCCTGCCAAAACCCGACGACGAAGCGGACGCAACCCTGGCGGCACCGATGCTGGCGAACCTGATCAACGATGCCAGACGCGGTGACCATAATGCCGTCATCATGCTTGGCGGCATGGCTGAGCAGATGTCCGTTCCAGGCGGCGATATGGCAAAGGTCGGCGCGATTCTAAAAGACCTGATCGACGGTGAACGCGATGTCGACAAGCTATGTGACAAAGTCGGGCCGCAGGGCGAATCGTTGATTGTGCAAATACTCCAGGAGCTTGCCAAACTGGAAGTTCATTGATACTTGGCTGTAAATAGCCAGCACG
>JABDQW010000111.1 GCA_013042055.1 Gammaproteobacteria bacterium
ATACCGCAAATGTCGAAGCGGAAAAAGCTGGTTCCTAGAATGCAACACAAAGCCAGGTAAAATTGCATAATTGCGTCATCTAACGTAACCTTTCGCCCGTTGATGTTCGCCATAGGCGAACCGGGCATGATGCCCGGAATAACGAGCACGCACAAGTGCTCCGTTGTTTCGATAAGCGATGCCGTTTATCAGTATTACAATCTGAATGTCAGGAGAGGTGTCCGAGTGGTTGACTAAATCGCCGGGAGCGATTTAGAACAGCGAACGACAGAGAGCTGGCCCCGTAGGGGTGGAGGGCAGGATGCCCGGAATAACGAGCACGCACAAGTGCTCCGTTGTTTCGACAAGCGATGCCGTTTGTCAGTATTACAATCTGAATGTCAGGAGAGGTGTCCGAGTGGTTGAAGGAGCACGACTGGAAAGTGTGTATACGCTAACCGCGTATCGAGGGTTCGAATCCCTCTCTCTCCGCCATATATAAATATAACCTTTTGAAAAATAAAAAATAAATGACTTAGAGATTAGCACACCCAACATTCCAACCAACAAAAAACGCCGCCGACGTTGAGTTAATACCTTATACTTCCGGAATCATTACGATCGCTATTTCAACATTCCTGCGTACTTAATAGCTCAAAATACAAACTAGATTTTTGAAATATCGCGGCGTTTTGTGAACAATTGCGACTGTCCGCTATTATAGAAGTTTGGTGGGGGCGTTCGCGAAGGCGGTGGTGCCTGTCAGGAGTCCCTCTATCTTAAATATCTTCTAGCACCATTTTCAAGACCATCCAACATCCGCTATCAAGCCATAAGCGGTCTGCTAACAATTTCCAATATAGGCTTGTGCTGAAATACCGCCGACCCAGCGCGGACACTCTAGTAAAGGCTAATTAGCAATTATTGTCACATTTACATTGTCCAGACTTTGGTTTGTAATCCATGATATTGCCACGAGCATCAAGGTCAATATCACAACATCTCTTGAATAGCTTATTTAATTGAGCGCGTCCGCGTTGAGTTTGTGACTTAATCGTGGAGTTGCTAATCCCAAGCTTGTCTGCCAGTGCTTTTTGTGAGCCCCCATCAAGGTCAACAGCGGTAATGGTTTGACGGTATTTAGCAGGGAGTTGATCAACAAAAGGCTTAATGCACTGACTAAGCTCTTCGCGCACACGATTCTGTGCTGATTCTTCTTCTATCGGTGCGGCTACGTCACCCATCTCCGGAATGAGATCTTCTCTATTAACCGCCTTTTTACGATAATAGTCATTGATTACATTTCGCGCGATTTGATATAGCCATGCATCTACTCGATCATTATCTCGAAGTTTGTTTATGTTCTGATAGCTCTTAATGAGTAGCTCTTGTGTTAGCTCATCAGCTATATGTGAATCTGGCACACGGGCCTCTACAAATTTTCTGAGCTGCTGCCCAAATTGTTCCCAGACCTCTTCTATTTCCACAATTACTCCTGTTTTATTGTCTTATTTCTCTAGTAGACGTAGACGTACCCAAAAAGATGCAAATAATTTCATGGGATACATACGCTAGGTTCTTTAGTTAACGAATTTGCGTCTATTTTCGGAAGTCACCGTCTACAGGGGTGAACAATGTAATTAAGCCCAAAATCAGGAGAAAGTAATGAAGCATGTAGTAAACGACAATATACGTAAAGCTGTACGCGAGCAGTATGGCAAGGCGGCTGAGTCAGGTCAATCTGGCTGCGGTTGCTCAACAACTTCATGTTGCGGGGTATC
Source organism: Gammaproteobacteria bacterium (assembly GCA_013042055.1). Taxonomy (GTDB): domain Bacteria; phylum Pseudomonadota; class Gammaproteobacteria; order SZUA-229; family SZUA-229; genus JABDQW01. The sequence goes on from JABDQW010000111.1 coordinate 1,761, forward strand.
AACTATCGATGAAAAAGCCACATCAATGGAGATCGGCTATTCAAGTGCCAATGTAAATGAAGTTCCTGATGGTTCAAATATGGGCTTAGGTTGTGGAAATCCACAGGCAATTGCATCCTTGAAGCCAGGTGAGACAGTTTTAGACCTTGGTAGTGGTGGTGGATTCGATTGTTTTCTTGCTGCCAGAGAAGTGGGTGAGTCAGGGCAAGTAATTGGTGTTGATATGACGGCGGAAATGGTGAGCAAGGCGAGAGTAAATGCTGAAAAGGCAGGTTATGAAAATGTCGATTTTCGGCTTGGTGAAATAGAAAACCTGCCTGTTCCAAACTCAACCGTGGATGTCATTATCTCCAATTGCGTAATCAATTTGTCGCCTGAAAAAGAAAAGGTTTTCAAGGAATCTTTCAGGGTTCTAAAACCCGGTGGACGCCTGGCTATATCAGATGTAGTTGCATCTGCTCAAATACCAGAAAAGCTGAAACAAGATATTACCGCTTACACCGGATGCTTGTCAGGGGCATTAACAATCAAAGATATTGAAAATATACTCAAAAGCGCTGGATTTGATGATGTTGATATTAAACCGAAGGATGAAAGTAAGGAGTTTATACGCAACTGGCGGCCAGATAGTAAGCTTGAAGACTTTGTTGTTTCCGCCACTATCGAGGCAGTTAAACCGAAGGAAAACTAAAGCCACAGTAGAGCCCGCATCAGCGGGGCTTCTATTTATGCCGCGACCGTCTCCATCGAACCAAACCGGACAGTCGCTGTACTTAGCCGGAAATGACCATTTGCCAGAGATCGTGGCGCTATCTAGCCAGCTGGCTTGAATTAGCTTCGGCAAGGCTCAATCAGCCACTCGTGATAAGGGTCTTTCTGAGATGAGTTTGAATTCGGAAGGGGTGTCGTTGGGGATGAGTGAATGGGTGTCACCGACTGGCTAATAACGGTTGATTTTCGAACAACTAGCCGTTTATTCTTCCATATCTTATAAGCCGTATTCGTTGTTTATTTATCCTGGTTTAGCCATTAGCATTCGATGTGTTCCAAGCGCGGAGAGGTTACTCTTGATTATTCTAGTAATGGGTGTGTCCGGCGTCGGTAAATCGACGGTTGGCAAGGTACTGGCGCGGAGACTTGGGTGGCGGTTTTTTGAAGGTGACGATTATCATCCTGATGAGAACGTAAAGAAAATGAATAATGGAATTCCATTAGATGATTCAGATCGACGGCCCTGGCTTTTGGCGCTACGGCGGCTCCTGGACGATGTGGCGAGGGAAAAATGGGATGCGGTGATAACCTGCTCTGCCCTCAAGCAGTCTTATCGCGACTTCCTCTCTGAAGGCCGATCAGAAGTGCGGTGGGTTTACCTGTTCCTAGATGTTACGAGTATTCGCTTGCGGCTGAAAAATCGGAGCGATCATTTCATGCCCAGCTCATTGCTAGATAGTCAGTTAACAGATCTAGAGCAGCCCACTTCGGCCCTTCGTATCGATGCTTCGGGCAAGCCAGATAGCATTGTAGAACAAATCCTGGTCGGGCTGGATCTTGAATCGAACTTTTGAGGTCTTGGTGCGTTGAATGTGATGGTAGCAAGCTCTTAGCAAATAGGCGCCTTAAATGATTATTGTAGAAAAGAACAAAAAACACTATTTCAAGCCAGCAACTGAATTTCTAGTGTGGGAGCAAGTTAGCGAGATCCCGTGGTCTCCTCCAATGCCTGATTCAATACAGTGCATCTCGACAAACAAAGAGCTACTTATAGTAAAGGCTCTAGGCCAGAAAAAGGTTTACTGGTGCGCCTCGAACGGCGAAGTAAAGGAACTTGCAGTAGATAAGATTCAGAGTTTTGAGTATCCCTTCAATATCAAATTCAAAGTCGAAGGCGGCGCGAAACTCTATTACTGCGTCGTACAGTCCTCAATTGATCGTTTCCAATCCTATGTGGACCCCCTCTCTGTCAGGATAGATAATTGGACTCCCCGCACTCATAGCGATACTCTGTCATGGTCGCTTTGTAGATAATAATTGGAGACCATTATGAAAAATACTATCGTTGGTGTAGATCTAGCAAAAGACGTGATTCAGGTTTGTGTATACACAAACAAAAATGTGCGTTCGAATACCGAAATGACACCGTCTGATCTCATAGATTTTCTTGCTAATTCTAAATCGCTAACCATAGTATTTGAAGCTTGTGGAACCTCAAATTATTGGAAACAAAAAGCGATATCCCTAGGTCACGATGCCCGCCTTATTTCAGCAAAATTAGTTGCTGCAGTGAGGCAAAATCAAAAAACCGATAGAAATGATGCTTTGGCTATCATTCAAGCTACGTTATTACCCGATGTAACATTTATTTCAGGTAAATCAATTGAACAGCAACAACTGCAATCTATTATGAGGCTACGAGAATTGTGTGTTAAACAGAAAACTGCAGTGGGTAACCAATTAACAGCGCTTTTGTTGGAGTTTAACATCAAAGTATCAAACCGAAATGGAGGATTGAAGGGCGCAATAGAATCTACCTTGGAGGACGCTGAAAACGGACTATCATTTGAGTTTAGAGAGGCATTAGATATGGCATGGAAACAATATTTATTATTAACTCAGTCAATAAAAACCTATGATGATTGCCTGGAAAAAGCAATGGAAACACACTCGGACTGTAAAAAATTACTTAAGCTGGAAGGTGTAGGCACATTGAACGCCATTAACCTGTACATCGCTTTAGGCTGTGCTGAGCTAGGTGTATTTGAAAAAGGAAAAGATGCATCGGCCTGTATTGGTTTAACGCCAGTTCAATATTCGTCAGGAGGGAAAACCAGGCTCGGTTCAATAGGTAAATACGTTAAAAACAGCGTCCTTCGGAGCCAGCTAATTACTGGGGCAATGTCAGCGGTCAACCATGCTACCAATAGAGAAGCCAGAACGACAAAAGACCAGTGGATAAAAGCCATGGTTGAGCGTCGTGGAAAGAAATGTACGGCTGTGGCTTTAGCCAATAAAACGGTAAGGACGGCCTATTCCATGCTTACTCAAAACACAGAATATAAAGCCGAATTAATCTAGGTTTTAGCAAGCGTTCAACTAACAAAAATGCACAATCGAAGATAAAAATCAGCCCGTCAAAGCAGTCGACAACATAGAGCTTCTAGCTCGCAGGATAGATTTGCTATGGGTCCGCGTAAATATCACAGAGCCAGGGTTCGCTACCCAAATAGAGCTCGTACATAAGTTCGCATTTATTTCTTTTATTGATCTATTTTTGTTGACACTGGGGAGTCCACATAAGTTGTCCGAGTGGTTGACTAAATCGCCGGGAGCGATTTAGAACAGCGAACGACAGAGAACTGGCCCCGTAGGGGTGGAGGGCAGGATGCCCGGAATAACGAGCACGCCTGGAAAGTGTGTATACGCTAACCGCGTATCGAGGGTTCGAATCCCTCTCTCTCCGCCAATATTTGTTATTTACCTACCTATTGATAATTAAATATTTACCGTGCCGGCATCGAAGATCCACTGGTGGTCAAGAAGATACTGACGCACCTGCGCGGTCAAGCGCTCTTCACTCAAACCGTAGCTATTGCTACGCTTTTCGCTCCAGAGCGGCGCTTACGGAAACGAATCCTGCGCCTGCTCCCGTGATCCTGGTGAGAAATGCGGGCTAAGGTGATTTTCTCGACATCATCAATTCTTCTTCGACAAATCGCAATACCGCCTCCAGCAAGGCTTCGCGTGGATAGTCATTCTGGTCAACGAACATCGAGCCGATCATGGAATGGGTTCGGGCAATGGGTACCGACAAGGCCCAGTGATCGGCATTGACATAAGCGATCAGCGCGCTGCCGGGGATGACCTGATCATAGAACAGCACCTGACTGTCATTGCGTGCGTCCACCCTGCTCAGTTTGTTGTAGCTGGATGACAATACCGACGAGATGCGATCGGGATGAGGATAGGTAACCAGCGAATAATAGGGAAAATCATTTGGCAGTGAATTATTAGCCAGCCAGGCCTTGCGCGTTGCCGGACGCAGACTCTCGACGGCACCGCCGTCACCGCTGGCACACTCAGCATCCGGCCAGTATTTCAGCAAATCGAGCTGAGACTGCGTTGCATCGTTTGCGAGTGGCGAACCGCCTACGGCACCTGCGGCAGCGATGACCGCAGCGATGCGTCCACGTATCTCCGGATAGGATACGACGGCTTCGAGAATGTCGGGCGTTCCCTTGGAATAGCCAATCAACACCAGATTGGGTTCGCTGCTTGTCATTTCCATCGCCATGATCGCATCGCGTACCTGGCGGGCATTGGTAGTGCTGCTCGACATCGCGTCCACTTTTGGTATGACCATGTCATAGCCGTATTGGCTGATGTGTCTCTCGGCGATATCGTCCTTAGCCATCCAGTTGGAGAAACAGTCCCAGCCGACACCAGGCACAAGGACTGCCATCAGTTCAAGCTCGGAAGCGCCGAGCTCGACGCTTTCTCCTGTCCCTTCGGGTTCGGTCCCCACTCGGGTAAGTGCTTGATCGCACGACCGGTAATCGGGTAATGCCTGTCCGTGCGCCTCGAGCACGGCGCAGAAAATCTCGCGGAATCGACCGCGTTTATCCTCTACATCGGCCTTTGAGGCGGGGACGAGTATTAGCGGTGGTGTGTCCTCCGAGTAAGGCGACAGCGGTGTTGTAGAGCAAGCATTCAACATCATGCTTGCCGTCGCAAGCGTTGCCGCCATTCCCAGGCTTCGGTAGATCTGAGGCCAATGCAATGGCTTATCGCTGGTTGTTCTCATTGTTTTCGATCGCTTCGATCTCGCGAAGCTTCAGTAAAGGGTGCCAGTCTAGCAATTCCAGATCCGACAGTGAAAGCGGGCGTGTGAGCAGGAACATGACCGCACGCAAGCCGTCGGTCTGATAACGGTTGCCTCCGAGGTTGCTGCGATATTCCCCCGGCTCGGTCGCACCGACACCGTTAACGAAAGCCAGTTTTGCGAGACCACCGGAGTAGAGCAGATCCTCGATCAGCAGATCTCTGACTTCATCAATACTGGAATTGAGCTTCAGTTCGAGATCTTGCTTTTCCAATTCATCGTCGTCTTCAAGCTCTGTGAAGCGCCAGCCCAGCGGCCGTCCGGTCTGAACCAGGAAAACCGCTTTGCCCTGATAGCGCATCGGCGCTACCCAGATTCGGAGCCAGTTCGCCGGCGCGGCACTCTGGCCGACTTTGCGTAACACAAAGTCGGGTTTTCGGTCGAACAGGTGTTGTTCGTTGTCGACGGCCTTTATGTCAGCTCTGAAGCCGCGTCGTATTACCGCGGCCGCAACGGCCTCAATGTCGCCGACCAGCACGGCATTTACCGGATCACCTGCCCGAGACCCATCCGCGTTGGTTGCACAACAGGGAAGCCGTTCGAGCGCGGCGCGGAACTCGTCAGCTTGTTGGTAATCCGCTTCTGCCGCCTCGATCAATCGCGTGGCTCTGTCCAGTCGGGTGGTTTCGTCTGTGACATCGTCGGGTACCCGCGGAAACAGCGTGAATGGAAACAGTTGCCCCTGGCCAAGAATATCAATGACCAGGAAACGGGTTTTACGATGCGGATTGGTATAGAGAATGCCACTTTTGGTCTCGCCACGAAGTATTGGATTCTGAAAACTCAGGGCATCGAAGTGTTCATCGATGCTGGCGTTGGTGTCAGCGGCAAACGCTTTGTGGAAGGTCCAGGCCACTTCCAGCGGTGAAAACAGGTCCGGATCGGTCCCGGAACGCATCAGCCAAAGTGCCTGGTCCGTGCTGTTTTCTAGTTCGATCCATACCGGCTGGACACCGGCTTCGTTGACGGCAGCCCCGAATATTTGCTGGCTCTCCGCGGAGCTGAGTACTGCCGCGCTGAGACGGACGCCGCCCACTGCCTCCGTTTCAGCCCGTGCCCGAAGAACGGTAATATCGAAAGTCTCGGGCGACTGCCAGGTCGCGCATCCGCTCAGGGCAAGACAAAGCACCAGCAATAGAACGCAGAGCGCTGGCCGTTGTTGATTGGTCAATCGCCGTTGGTGTAATGCTTTCGGTTTTGTTACGTTCATCGAGCGTCCCGGCCGTGTATTTGTTCGATAAAGCCGCCTTCTCGACCTTCCCACGGAAGAAACTCGATATTGGCCAGGGACGTCGGGTGTACATCGAAGATCAACACGCCACGAAAGCCGTCGGTGTAATAAGGGTCCTTGGTCAGGTTGCGCCGTGGCGCGTCCTTATTAGCGGCGCCAACACCGTTGACCAATCCCAGTTTGACCAGGGATTGCGAGTAGGCCATGTCCTCCTGCAATGCGGTGCGCGCTTCGTCCACGTCAGGGTCGATCTTGTGTGTCGTCAGATAGGGCGAATGAATCGTGATCCGGGTGCCGATGTCTCGGCTGATTTGCCCGACCCAGACCGGCTTGCCGTGGAAGCGCATTGGGGCCAGCCACAGGCGCAGATGATTGCGTTGATGGATATTGTCACGCGCTTTTTGCAGCGCCAGGTCCTGCGATCTGCCGTACAGATAGAGCGGACTGATCGGCGCGTACGGGTAACGATCTCCTGAAAGTCCCGATTTGATCATCTTCATCACCGAGCCGTGCCAGGTTTGCTCGGTCGGGCGCCAGCCGCGGCGGACCAAGGCCGGAAATGCATCATCAACGCTACCGACAATGACAAGGTTCAGTGGATCGCCATTGCGCGAGCCATCCTTGTTGGTGACGCAGCAGGGCAGCGATTCCAGCGCGGTGCGGAAAGCCTTTTCATCGTTATAGTCGACGTACTCATCGTCGCTATACGCTTCACCGAGTTTTTCCTCGCCAAGATAATCAGCGCGGAATCCCGGAATACGCGTGAAGAACGAAAAGGACCTGTGGCGGCGCTCCGCCACCAGGTCGACGTGAACCAGCTTAACGCCCTCGTCAAGATTGGTCAGGATAAACCCCGACACGGTCTTGCCCGGGGGAATCGGATCACGAAACGCCAGTGCTTCAAAATGCGGTACAAGTATGTCCCGGGTTTCTTCCTTATGGGTGGTCACAAAGGCTTCTGCAGCCTCGGAAGCCGGAAAGAAGTTTGGATCCAGTCCCGTTGACATCAACCAGTAAGCCTGATCCTCATTGTTCTCGACCTGGATCCAGACCGGCTGAATGCCTTTCTTCGCGAGAGGAAACCCATAGATATCGCGGCTCTCATCAGCAGACAGTGTGCTCGCTGAGACCTTAATGTCACCGTCGCTGCGCGTGATGGCGCGACTGCGATAATCCAGTTGTTCTAACTCGGACGGTGGGGGCGCTGACGCACAGCCAATCAGTACCAGGCTTGTGAGTATGCCTGCCACGATGGTCCTAACCATGCCGAGCGGGTCCCGAGAAAAATAGAGCATCATTTCAATTATGTTTGTAGGCAAGCAGACTAAGTTCGAACGCGATGCTGCCGCAGGTCAAGATGAGCGGAATGGTAACAGAGCAAGAGACAAGAGTGAATTACGACGGTACCCACGGGCGTGATCTTGTAGAACGCGGTCGTCCTGGCCTTTCAGAATGAGTTTAAGACCACAATAAAGAACACACAATAAAGGGGTCTCACAATAGGGTCTGACCCGAATGGCACTTACTTAACAGCTATCGTCGGGCAATCGACCCGCCGACACGGGTTACTTCTTCCGGAAAACGCCGTGAATACGTCCGTGTAGGCTCGACGGCGGCTTCCCTGCCGCCGACATTTCCTCCAGAAGCAACCCGTA
>JABDQW010000120.1 GCA_013042055.1 Gammaproteobacteria bacterium
ACTTCAGCTCCTTGAGCACGTCTTCAATCCGCATCGTCGTGACCGGGTCAACCGCGATGGAAAATTCGTCCAACATCAGCACCTCTGGCTCCTGCGATAACGCGCGGGCAATGGTCAAACGCTGCTGTTGTCCACCCGACAACAGGCTGCCCAGCGAATCGAGACGGTCCTTGACTTCGTCCCAGAGCGCGGCTCGGGCCAGACAACGTTCAACGATCACGTCCAAATCGGCTTTATTGTTGACGCCCGACAAGCGTGGTGCCAAGGCAACATTTTCATAAACTGTCAGCGGCAAGCCCACCGGCAGCGGAAAAACCACACCAATGCGTGTACGCAGCGCGTAAATATTACGCGTCTTTTGTATGTCGATACCGTTGAAATGAATACTGCCCGTCACTTTCATATGGGAGTTAAACATATCCATGCGGTTGATCGTCTTCAGGAACGATGTCTTGCCGGCGTTGGCCGGGCCGATAATACCGAAGATTTCGTGTTCCTTGACGTTCAACGTGACATGTTCCAACGCCGGCTGGTCGTTGTAGAAAATGGACAGATCCCTGACATCCAGTTTTACCGGTCGCTCTGACTGGTCCATGGTTGTTTCCATACTGCTCACCATTGCTTCTGTATTGCTTACCATTTCTTTTTACCGCGCAAGTACATACGAAATGCGATCGAGATACTGTTCATGATTAACACCATGGCAATCAATACCAGTGCCACGCCATAAGGTAGTGCTTCGGGTACACCCGGCACCTGTGTCGCGACCACGAACAAATGCAATGACATCGCCATGGTCTGGTCGAACACGCTCTGAGGCAGGAACGGCAGGAAAAAAGCAGCACCGGTAAACATGATCGGCGCCGTCTCCCCGGTGGTGCGCGAGACCTCGAGGATGACACCGGTGAGGATGCCGCTGACGGCATTCGGCAGCACGATCCGGCGAATGGTCTGCCAGCGCGTCGCCCCCATGTTCCAGCAGGCTTCACGAAAGGCTTTAGGGACTGCCTGCAACGACTCTCTGCTGGCGACGATGACGATCGGTAAGGTCATGATGGCCAAGGTCAGACTGGCCGCGAGAATACTGGTGCCAAATCCGAAGAAAATTACGAAGGCCCCGACTCCGAAAAGCGCATGCACGATCGACGGCACACCCGCAAGGTTAATGATGGCCAGATTGATGATACGCGTAAACCAGGTGTCCGGCGCGTACTCACTCAGATAAATCGCCGCCGCCACACCGACCGGTACCGACACCAGCAGAGCCACGGCAACGATCCAGACGGTACCGAACAGCGCCGGGAAAATGCCGCCAGCGGTCATGCCATCGGTCGGATGGGTGAACAGAAAATCGATCGAGATCACGCTGCCGCCCTTGTGGATCAGCATTCCAAGAATAATCAGCACCGGCAAGATCAACAACAGCGTCATCATCATGAACAGAATCTGAACCAGCTTCTGGGTTTTGATATTACGTTTGTTCAGTTCTGAAATTTCAAACATGCGGGAACTCCGTTATTAACCTTTGCGTACGCCGCGAACGATCAAGTCAGCGGACAAGTTGATCAGGAAGGTAATCAGGAACAGGAAAATGCCTATCGTGAACAACACACCATAATGATCAGAACCGACGGCAGTCTCTCCCAGTTCCGCGGCAATCGTCGCCGTCAGCGCGCGTACAGAATCGAAGATGCTGCCGGGTATATTGACCGAGTGTCCGGTCGCCATCAGCACGGCCATGGTCTCACCAAAGCCGCGGCCAACGCCGAGCAATACCGCGCCGAGCAGACCGTTTTTCGCCGCTGGCAGCACGACCTTGAAGATCACCTGCCAACGGGTGGCGCCCATGGCCTCGGCCGCTTCGCGGTACCCGTCAGGCACGGCTTTGAGCGCGTCTTCTGCGATGGATGCCATGATCGGGGCGGCCATCAATCCCAGGATAACACCGGCATTGAGTATGTTCAGACCCACCGGAACATTGAATACATCGATGATCAATGGGTTCATGATCGACAGGCCGATGAAGCCCCAGACAACCGACGGAATCGCAGCGAGCAACTCGACCAGTACCTTGAGGTATTCACGCGTCTTGCCGGTCGCGAACTCGCCGATGTAAATGGCGGCACCGAGCGCAAACGGAATCGCCACCACCATGGCCAGCCCCGTCACGCTGGCAGTACCAACAATCAAAGCCAAAATACCATACTCGGGGTCATCCTCATCACTGGGAAACCAGTATTCCGATGTGAAGAACTCGCCCAAATCGAGGCGGCTGATGACAAAGTCCATACCCTCGACGGTGATGAAGACAAATATGCCGATGATGAAGATGATCGCCGAAATACCGCCAACGAACACGATCAGCTGCATTAGCTTGTCGATATACCAGTCTGTCGTACGACGATCGAAATCGGTGGCGGGCATCGTGTTGCTGTTGGACTGCATGTCAGGACGCACCCTCACCGCGTAGCAGTGTCATCAGATCCTTGATCAAGACCGACAACTCGCGGTGTATGTTTTCGTAGTCTTTCTCGCTACACGAACTACCGTCCGGCACCGAAGCCAAATGCCAGCTGAGTGTCGTTGTCTGAAACGGGAGGCGCTGAATGTAGTCGGTGGCCGGCCGTGACAAGCCCACGATGACATTAAACGTGCTGAGCTCCGTTGGTGTCAGGTCGAGTGCCTTGGGTACTGCATTGGACGCGTCCATACCGCGCGCGTCCAGGAATTCCGGCAAACCACTCGCAAGCTGTCCGGCAACCTCACGACCCGCTGCGCTGATATATACGCCGCTTTCAGGAAAGTGTTTGCGTGCGATCGCTTCGGCAAGCTGGCTCAGGCAACTGTTGTCATCATCCATGAACAAAACCTGGTAGACTTTCTTCGCTTTACCCTCGCCGGAGACGGTGAAAATCGTCTGCTCGCACAGGTTCTTGGCTTGATCGGCAATACGTTCGAGCCGGTGGTAGACAGAAAATACCGCAAAGCGTTCCAGCAAAGACCATTGCGCCTGTTCATCGAGCAGCTCTTCGTATAAACCCGCCACGGTATTGTCGATTTGTGTCGACATTGCGATCGTCGCCCTGGCGAGTTCAGCATTTTCTTCATCGAAGGCACCGACGGCCTGGCTCAGCATCAGCTGCACTTCGCTCGAGAGCAATTCGATGCCCTGTGCCAGACGCTTGTCGGGCGCGCCGTTGATGCGCTGCAGTTCTCGACTGATGGTAACGGCGTAGTCGCCAATGCGCTCGATCGTGAGATTGATTCGAATGACCGAGGACATCAAGCGTAGATGCCCCGCGCTGGGCAGATGAACTGCGATAAAACGATGACACAGGGTATCGATTTCACGCGTCTTCCGATTGATCGGCCCGTCACCCAGAATGGTCGCGCTGGCAAGCTCCTGGTTTTCGGTCAACAGTGCGTGGACCGAATTCTTAACGGCATCCTTGACCTGTTTTGCCAGGCCGCTAACTTCAAACCGGATATTTTCCAGATCTTTTTCCAGGCGTTCTTCGTAATGGGTCATAGTTGAACCTGCTTCTCAGAAATTGAAAATGCCACCGCGGCGTGATTCCATCAACCGCGGGCAACGCTTGTATTCAAACACGTTCCGGGTGGTCGCGCTCGTCTATCGGACGAGCGGTACCCGGATCAATCGATCGAACTATTTGCACTCCACCGTCTTCATTGGCGCATAACCCTTACCCACGATGATGCACTGGCCGGTATCACTCATGATCCAGTCAAGATATGTCTTGACGTCACCCTGTGGTTCACCATTGGTGTACATGAATAGTGGCCGAGCAATGGGATAGCTACGGTCAACCGCTGTCGCCACGCTGGGACTTACGCAGCCGTCACCACCTGCACTGACGCAGGCCATTGAGATGTGATCCGTCGCATAAGCAAGACCGCTGTAACCGATCGCACAGGGGGTTTTTTCAATGAGATCAACAACATCTTTGGAACCGTGCATATCGAGTGTACCCGAACGGTATTTACCCTTCTTGCCCAGCACCGCTTTTTGGAAGTAGGCATAGGTTCCCGAATTATTCTGGCGGCTGACAACGACGATCTTATTACCCTGGCAACCGGGTACGGTGACGCCGAGATCGGACCAGTTTTTGGCCTTGCCCTTACGACCATAGATTTCCTTCAACTGGTCCAGCGAGATTTCCTTCATCGGGTTGTCGGGGTGAAGAAAAACAGCCAGGGCGTCGTAGCCAACGACGTGCTCGATAGGATTCTGGCCACGCTCCTTTGCCATCTTGATTTCCTTGTCCTTCATTTGACGGCTGGCGTTAGCGATGTCGACCGTGCCGTTGATCATGGCCGCAATACCGGTACCGGAGCCGCCACCTGACACAGCGACAGCGACGTCGGATTCGACTTTCTGATATTCCTCGGCCCAGGCCTGAGCAACATTGACCAGCGTATCTGAACCTTTATTTTGCAGGACAGTGCGCGCATGGACGGAAGACGCTGTCATAACAGCTGCTGTCAGCAGCGAGGTGACTATAATCGATTGAATTTTCATTGGCCATACTCTCTATTGTTACACGTTAGGATTACAAGCTAGGGCCCATCCTAGATCGGAAATGTTACGAAAATGTTACGAAACGTCATAAATATTACACAAATATTACGGTTTTTAAAACTTTTTTTCTTGAAACCGGTAAAAAATAACCTGACGCCGTCAACCATCCCCACTCGATTACGTCACTGCGCGATAATCTTCGGATCAGCCACCTGAGGCCTGGAACGACACACGCTGACCTGCTCGATGTTGCGGCTGGTCGCTTGTACTATGGTCACGCTCAGATTGTTGATGGTGAAAACATCGCCGGTCTTCGGTATCGTTTCGGTATGGTTCAGGATCCACAATCCGACCGTATCCGTGGGTTTACCCGGTAGATCCCTATCGAAAAACGATTCGAGGATACGTAATTCCGCCTCACCCTTGATCATGATCTCATCGTCGGATATTTTCTCTGCGCTACTTGGTGTGACATCGGATTCATCGTAGATTTCACCGACCAACTCTTCCATCAGGTCTTCAAGGGTGACGATACCCCGCTCTCCACCGAACTCATCGACGACGATGGCAAAAATACGATTTTGGCGGCGAAATCTGGCAAACAGGATGTCGATAGCCAAATATTGCGGCGCGTACAAGGGCTCGTGCGCGATGTTCTCTATGATCACGTCATGCTGACCGCTGGCTGAGGCTTCGAGCAGGTCACGTAAATGCAGCAGCTTGTCGAAGTGGCCGGTCTGCCTGTTGCGCAGCGGTATGCGGGAGAATGGCTTACTGATGACCAGATGCACCGCATCGGCCACCGTCAGCTTGCCGTCGAGGGAGAACACGTCTTTGATCGGGGCCATTACATCGCGAACAGTGAGGTCATTGAACGCAAACACGCGTTCGATGATTTCTTTTTCATCGTGCTCGATCTCGCCTTCCCTGACGCCGTGGCCGAGCATGTTGATCAGCTCAGACTCGGTAACGGTGGGCTCACCCTTGGCGCCGGTCAGTTGATACAGCCAGCTGGTGAACTTGCTGAACAGCCACACCAACGGGTATATCAAGCGCATGAACGCCAGTAGCGGGATGGCGATAATCAACGAGATACGTTCCGGGTAACGGGTCGCCAGACTCTTGGGTGTGATCTCGCCGAATATCAGAATGAACAAGGTCAACACGCCGACCGCCAGACCGGGCCCCATGCTGCCGAATTCTCGGGTGGCAATCACCGTTGCCATCGCTGAAGCAGCGATGTTCACCAGGTTGTTGCCGATCAGGATCGTGGTCAACATCTGCGAGGGGTCTTTTTTCAGTTGATACAAAGCCCCCGAACCCAAGCGGCCTTCATTGACCAAGGCCTCAACACGCCCTTTGGATAAGCCTATCAGCGCGGTTTCCGAACCTGAAAAAACACCTGACAGAACCAGCAACACCAGTAGTATAGTCAACTCACCCACGTGTCATGCAATACCCTAAACAGCAATAATGCTTATTGTTATCAATGATCCTAGATTCCGCAGTTGATCGCTATTACTTCTGGTCAAGTCTATAATTATTTGAAAAGTTATGCCGTCTTTGACGTTCACCCAACGGGTGAGTCGCTACACAGTTTAGCGCCGCCCCTCTAGCGCCATGGCGGCGTTGCAACTTTTGCCAAGGACTACGGCCATTAGCTGCAAGTCGCGCCTTGCCCTGACGCTAGAGGTACAGCGCTAAATCTGTGTTCAACTGCGGAATCTAGGATGATAATAACACTTTTTCCTGGGATATCTGCCCTAACTCGCGCGTGCCGATCACAAGCGCTCAACCCTGACCTTAACAACCGAACGATCGTCGGCTTCCAACACGGTCAGGCGGTGGCCCTGTTCTTCGATCATATCGCCAGCAGTCGGGATATGACGCAAACGGCTCACGATCAGACCACCAATGGTGTGGGCTTCCCCAACGGGGAACTTGGTATACAGCATATCGTTCACCTCGGAAATTGGTGTACGACCGCTCATCTTGTGCACGTAATCGCTTTCGTGCTCGATATAGGCTCGCTGCCGTGGCTGATATTCATCGAAGTCATAACCGACGTCGATTTCACCGACAACTTCTTCGAAAACGTCCTCCATGGTCAGAATACCGATTGCCGAACCGAACTCGTCAACAACCACGGCCATATGATCGTCTCTCGCCTGAAGTTGCGGTAGCGCCCGGTCGATCGTTTGTTTTGGCGACAGATAAAGCACCGAGCTGATGTAGTCTGATACCGGCTGTTCCTCCAAATCCGGCTTGAGCAGATCCCAGGTGCTTAGGGTCAGCACCCCTCTGACATTGGTTAGATTGCCGCGGTAGACCGGCAGTCGGTTGAAGCCGTGTTTCATCACAATGCGAATCGCTTCCTCCACATTACGGGTCTCGTTAAAGCCGACAACATCGGCGAGCGGTATCATGGCTTCGCCCACCGTGGTATCGCCAAAACGTATGATCCGGCGTATGCGTTTTCGGTCTATGCGTGACGGATCGGACGTGCTCTCGGAGAGATCCAGTAATACGCGTAGCTCTTCCCGTGTGATGAACATATTTTGCGAGACAGCGCCGGCGCCGATGGTTCGCGTGATCAAACGCGCGATACGGCTGAACACGAAGATAACAGGGTAAAATAGATAGGTGAAAAAGCGCAGAGCATAGATCAGCCTGCTGACTAGGGTATCGGCGTTCTGCTGAAAAATACTCTTGGGTACGATTTCGCCCAGAATCAACAGCAGCGGGGTCATTACGATAACCGAAATCAGATCACCTGCCGCACCGAACAGGTTGATAAAAATCAACGCGGCCAGCGTGGAGATAGTCACCGTCGCGATATTGGTTCCAACTAACGTCGTACCCAGCAACACGTCGGGGGTTTTGAATAACCTCAGAACCATTGCCGCACCCCGGTTACCCATCTTTGCCTGATGGCGCAACTTCAGCTTGTCGGAGTTCACCATGGCGATTTCCGAACCGGAGAAAAAAGCCTTCAACACAAGAAAGATGATGACAATCAGGAGTTCGAACAGCCAGTCCATACTATTTCCCCCCTTTTTTCTTTTTCTTTTTCTTACGGCGCTGTTTGACCGAAGACGGCCCAAGGTCAGTATTGACTTTAGCGGCCACGACCTGATCCTTCACCTCGTCTTTCGCCACTTTTACCGCTTCTGCGTTGTTCAAAGCGGCCTGCTCCGTGCTGTCTATTCCTTCAGCAAGCTTCCTGACCAGCAGCTTGCTGATGCGCAACCCTTTGACCTCTTTGGCGACGAACTCATAACCTTCACTGGACACCTTGTCACCTGCAGCCGGAAGCCGATCGAACAGCCGAAAAGCGACGCCGCCGATCGTAGACATGACCGCGTCTTCGATATCGAAATTGGTAAGATTGTAGAAATCGCTGAGGCGCATATCGCCGGGTACGATATAGCTGTTTTCATCTTCCTCCTTGTAATACTCTTCCCCCTCCATCGCGCCTGATATCTCACCGAAAATAAAGGTGAGCACATCTTTCATGGTAACGATGCCGAGCACTTCACCGTATTCGCCGAGGATGATCGCAACGCGGGTGTCGTGCGCCTGGAAATAGTCAAACATCTCGTCAACTTTCTTCGTCGGCGGCACGAAATGGACCGGCTGCAGAATCATATCCAGAGAAACCTGACGCAGGTCGTCGCCACCGCGCACGAGCTTGAGTATATCTTCCGAACGAATCAGACCGATGACATTGTCCAAATGCTCTTCAAACACCGGTATTCTGGGGTGATGGTATTTTCGAAACTCCTCGATCAACTCGGGTACTGGCAGGCTGGCATCAAGAAAACGGATGCGCGGACCGGGCGTCATGATGCGCGAAATATCAGTCTCGGCTGCTTCGAGCAAATTGTCAACCAACACCCGCTCGGTGGCATCGATGATGCCCGTTTCTTCCCCCTCTTCGAGCAAGGTTCGGAATTCATCAGGTTGGAGTATATTTTCCCGGGCAACATCTTCGCCGACGATATAGGTCGTGATTCGATCCGCCACCAGTCTGACGGCTTCGCGTAACGGCGTAATGAACATTATCCAACGTGGCAGAATACGCGCTGATACGCGCGTCGAGAACTTGATCGGGACGCTCACCGCGATGGTTTTCGGCGTGACTTCACCAATCAGCAACAGCAGCGGTACCATGATCGCAATATTGATCCAGCCCACGTCCTGCCCTGAAAACACCAGCAGCAGGATACCGGTCATGTTCACAGCAGACGCGATGTTGACCAGTTCGTTACCACACAAAATAGAGATAATCAGACGTCGCGGCTCATCGAGCATGGCGTGGATGCTCTCGGAGTGCCTGTCCCGGGTTTGTCGCAGCTTTTGCAGATCGATGCGACTGAGTGAAAACAACGCTGTCTCTGAGCCGGAGAAAATCGCAGATGAGGCGAGTAAAAAAACCTGCAGCACGCAACGAAGAATCAGCTCCCAATCCCAGGTACTGACAGATAAAGACTCGTAGAAAGCCTGTACCTCACTCATACATGATCCTTTAGCGTAACCCGCATAGTAAACGTTGAGCAGACGATTCCGAACACTGCAAGCCGGCATGACGCGCGGCGAATCAGAACGAAACAGCAGCCTGTCTAATGTCCTCGTCTAGTCAGAAAGACATAACGTTCTGTGAAAAAGCATCGAACGCGGGCAGCTAGGATTCGTGAAACCGTTCTGTTTAAAGACTATAGCCAATATACTGATGAAATGGCGAGTAGAAGATCGATGCAGCATTTATCCGTCGCTGCCCGGTACTACAGTCAGCAACAAGACGCAATACCGCAACTTCACACAATCTAACTATAATATAATACCATATTAAAGGTATAGGAAAAATACGACCTTTCGCTAAGCGTTGTCGTATCTGGGTAATCATCGATAGTGCGGGCTAACTGAGCCTGGTATAGTTGCACCGCTATGCAACTACATTGCTTGTTTCCATTTGCTGTCGAAATTCTTCGAAATCACATCGAAACAGACTGCCTTCACCGGGAACACTACGGATATGAAGAGACGCATCATGACGATCGAGGATGTGCTTGACGATAGCCAGTCCCAGCCCGGTCCCGCCCTGCTCCCTCGATCGACCCGGATCGACGCGATAGAAGCGCTCGGTTAAGCGACTGATATGTTCCGGCATGATACCGATGCCACTATCTTCGACGCCGATATGAACGCCATCGTCGTCTACGCTGCTGAAAACCGTGATATCACCGTTTTCGGGTGTGTAGCGAATCGCGTTGGTGACCAGATTACTGACAGCCATTTGTAGCTCGACCCAGTTGCCGATGATGCTCGCTGACTGAGCTGACATGTTGAGCTGGTGTCGGCCACGATCCAGTACTAGTGCATCACTGTAAACCAGCTGCAGCAGTTCGCCGATATCGACCCGTTCATGCAGAAGCGGCGTCTGCGCTACTTCGAGCCTGGCCAGAATGATCAGATCCTCCAATATCTGCTGCATCCTGACGGTCTGCTGCTGGATCTTTTCCAGTGGTGCTTTTATTTTACTGC
Source organism: Gammaproteobacteria bacterium (assembly GCA_013042055.1). Lineage (GTDB taxonomy): Bacteria > Pseudomonadota > Gammaproteobacteria > SZUA-229 > SZUA-229 > JABDQW01. The sequence goes on from JABDQW010000120.1 coordinate 10,085, forward strand.
TATCTACCTGTTCCTGAAGTACTTCAACAAAACCGGCAATCACAGTGATGGGGGTACGCAATTCATGGGACGCATTCGCAATAAAGTCACGCTGCATATCCTCCAGCTGGCGCTGCAGCGTAATGTCTCTCCCTGTGAGCAAATACTGTTTATGCCCATAAGGTGTAATACTCAAGGCAAGCTGTCGGTTATTGAATTCAAAATCAAGGGAGTCCGTTGTATCTTTTTTGACCAGGTACGCCGTAAACGCCGGTACGCGAATTAAGTTATTGATTCTATTGTTGATATCTCGAGGATGTTGGAGATTGAACAATTTTTCCGCTGCACGATTGAACCATTCGATCTCGTTATTTTTATTCAACGCAACGGTTGCGATGGGAAGTGCCTGGGTCGAATTCTGAAATCGGTTGACGATGGTCTTCAGCTTTTTTCTTGCTCTACGCTGCCGGTGATACAGATCATTTAACTGATAATAGATCTCATCCCAAATGCCGACCGATTCCGGCATGACCTTTTTCGGCTTATTCAACCACTTGAGCAGTTGAGCGAGATTGTACAGATGCCAGGCCAAGTAGCCAGCCATGCCAATCAGAAGCAACTCGGAGGTAAAGCCCGTAAGGGCTCCTAATACCGCGATAACCAGCCCCATCGCAACCAGGTTGACAATTTCCTTGCGCAACCGGGCATTCATGCAGTTTTCGAGAAGCGGTATCCCCTGCCGTGCACCGTCTGGATGAGCGCATCGAGACCGTAGGGTTCGAGGTTTTTGCGCAACCGTCGAATATGCACATCGACAGTGCGCTCCTCGACGTAAACATGGGCTCCCCATGCATGATCGAGCAATTGGCCACGGGTGAAAACGCGATCAGGATGACCCATGAAATAATGCAGCAAGCGAAATTCTGTCGGGGGCAGATTGACCGCCTGCTCCTTGACCTTGACACGGTTGCTGACCGGGTCGAGAAACAGGTCTCCATATTGAATCGGTTGCTCATCCGGCTGGCTGCGCCTGAGAACCGCCTGAATGCGTGATTTCAGCTCGCGCACCGAAAATGGTTTGGTGATATAGTCATCGGCACCGACATCCAGCCCCTTTATGCGGTCCTCTTCTTCGGCGCGTGCCGTGATCATGATAACCGGCAGCTGAGAGTAGTATTTTCTGATACGATGCAGCAGATCGATACCCGAGCGATCCGGCAGCATCCAATCCAGTAGCACGATGTCGACTTGCCGGTTCTCGATCGCCTCCCAGCCGTCTTTTGCTGTATAGGATGTCTGAATCTTGAAACCATCAGCCCCCAGGGAATAGCTAAGCATATCCTGTATACCCTTATCATCTTCGATGACAAGTATCGTAACATTGTTCATGTCAGGATATCTTTCTCCGCATCTTCGATTGAAATATGACGAATGTCTTTACCCTTGACTAGAAAGATGACATATTCGCCGATATTCATCGCATGATCGCCAATGCGCTCGAATGCGCGCGCTGCCTGCATGATATCGAGGCACTCCGAGATCGTTCTCGGATCCTCCATCATATATGTCAGCATCTGCCGCATAACCGCCTGGTATTCAATATCTGCCTTTTCATCATCACGCACCACATCGAATGCGGCGTCTGTATCGAGCCGTGCAAATGAATCCAGGGCGTCATGCACCATTTTGATCACATGTTCGGATAAGTGGATAATTCCGAGGTAGCGGTTGTGAAATACACCATCATTTTCAGCGATATGGATCGCCATTTTGGCGATTCTTTGCGCCTCGTCACCAATACGTTCGAGATCGGTGATCGTCTTGATTACCGCGATAACCAGACGCAGGTCCGAGGCTGCCGGTTGTCGACGAACCAGTATTCGGGTGCAGGTCTCGTCAATCGTAACCTCAAAGCCATTGATGTAGCGATCATTTTCGCTAACCACCTCTGCTTCTGCGATATCGAGTTTCCTCAGCGCGTCGGTTGCTCGCTGGATTTGCTGCTCAACCAAACCGCCCATTTTCAACACCTGATTTCTGAGGTCTGCCAATTCCTCGTCAAATCTAAGGGATAGGTTCTGGTTTTGATAGTCAGGCACGATAGATATAGCGGTTGGAATGATGACAATCGAGGTTCAATGACTGGGTTACGGTTATGCCCTGCTAGGGCCTGCTAACACTTCGTGTCCACAACGTCGATTCTAGTAGCATGATATTACGAAGATGTTACGCCTGTGCTGATACAGCGGTGAAAGCGACGGAAAAAAATGTGGGTAGGCCAGTTTAGCATCGAAATGTTACTATCACCCCGCTCAATCTGAAGAAACAACAGCCATGCAAGTTACAATCGTACATGTTAGCGTAAAACCACAGCATATCGATGGTTTTATTGAAGCGTCCCGCCTGAATCATGAAGCGTCCATCCAGGAACCAGGAAACCGGCGCTTCGATGTGTTGCAATCGGCAGAGAACCCGACGCTGTTTGTGCTCTATGAGGCTTATGAGAGTGCTGCTGAGGCGGCAAAACACAAGGAAACCGCACACTACAAACAATGGCGCGAAACCGTTGCCGACTGGATGGCGGAGCCTCGTCAGGGCGTAGTCTATAGCGGTCTGTTTCCAGTTTGATCACGCACTTCCATCCATTCTCGATCGCCCGCCTGCCACGCATCGAATTCGGCAGTGGCGCGTTCGACCGCACCGCCGAACTGACCCAGCGCTACGGTAAACGCGCCTTGATCGTCACCGGCGCCAGCTCGTTTGCACAGTCGGAGCGATGGCCCCAGTTATTGCAGCAGCTGGTCACCCGGGGCATTAGCCACGAACATGTCACTATCGGCGGCGAACCGTCACCAGCGATGATCGATAGCGCAGTCGACGAGTTTGCCAGCGCAAATATCGACGTGGTGCTGGGCATCGGTGGCGGCAGCGCGATGGACGCCGCCAAGGCGATCGCCGGGCTGCTTCGGATCGAGCAGTCGGTGATGGACTTTCTCGAAGGTGTCGGTCCGGAACTGGCTTATCAGGGGCCTGCCGTCCCGCTGATCGCGCTGCCGACGACTGCCGGCACTGGCAGCGAGGCAACCAAGAATGCCGTATTGAGCCGGCAGGGGCCGGATGGATTCAAGAAATCCTTCCGTGATGACAGACTCGTTGCCGAGCTTGCGATCGTCGATCCCGACCTGCTGTCTAGCTGTCCGCCGTCCGTGATCGCGGCCAATGGCATGGATGCGTTGACGCAACTGATCGAATCCTATGTATCAATCAAGGCCAACGTCTTTACCGATGCTTTGGGCATCAGTGGCTTACGTGCGGCCCGCGACGGTTTGGTAGCGCTGTACCAGAGCGCCGGTGGCGACGCCGAGGCACGCGAACGCATGGCGTATGCATCCCTGATCTCCGGTATCAACCTGGCACAAACGGGTCTGGGCTCGGTACATGGCCTGGCCTCACCGCTCGGTGCGTTTTATCCAATACCTCACGGTGTGGTCTGTGGCACGCTGGTGGCCGCCGCGACCGAGATGAACATCAATGCGATGTTCGAACGCGAGCCGGATAATCCGGGGCTGGCACGGTATGCCCGCGTCGGTGAAGTACTCGCGCAACGCCGTTTTAAATCGCAGGATGACGCGCTGCTGCACTTAGTGCAGCTGCTCTCACAATGGACCGAGGATTTACGCTTGCAACGCCTGTCCAGCTATGGCCTGCATCACGACGCTATTAATCACGTGGTAGCACACTCTCGCGGCAGCAGCATGAAAACCAACCCGATTGTGCTGACAGACACCGAAATCAAGGCTGTGTTGATCGAAAGGCTTTAACGCAGGCGCCAGCCGGAGTGGTGCGCGCGGCGCACCCTACGTTTGTCGTTTTTCATCGACGGATTGGGTGATACATGCAACGCTGACGGTCAGCCCCTGTTGAATAGCATTCATTTGCGAAACACTCTCCGTTCCGTTGAAGCGGGTGCAAACAATGGCACATTTCGGTATTTGAAAAGAGGTATCAATAACATGCCGGCGACAAAACCGCCCATATGCGCGCCGTAAGCAATACCTCCGGCATCACTCGCGCTAAGCCAGGAATTGAAGATTTGCAGTACGAACCAGAAACCGAGTACCCAGAAAGCGGGAATCCAGGGTGTATATATTAAAAACCCAATGGGTATGATGACCAGAATCCGCGCGTGCGGGTGCAACAACAGGTAGGCACCGAGAACGCCAGAAACCGCTCCACTTGCGCCTATCATTGGTATTTCGGATGCCGGATCGAGCATGGCCTGCGTCATCGCAGCCAACAAACCGCACATTAGATAAAACACTATAAAGCGTTTGTGCCCCATGGCGTCTTCAACATTATTACTGAACACCCATAGATACAGCATATTGCCGATTAAATGCATCCAACCGCCGTGCAGGAACATCGAGGAAAATATTGTCATCCATGCAGGCAGAATGTCCAGACCTACAGGCAGGCTCTTACCGGATAGCAGCACAGCTGGAATGACGCCAAAAGAATAGATTGCTGACGGCCCCAAATCCCCGAGTGATAACTGCCAGATGAAGATCAACACGCACGCTATGATCACCCCGTAGGTGAAGTAGGGTGTCAATCGCGTTGGCGTGTCATCGTGGATCGGGAACATAGCTAGCCCGCAGTTCTCGCCAGGATCACGCGAGCAGGCGCAGGATTCGTGTTCGTAGGCGCCGCTCTGGAGAGAAAAGCGTAGCAATAGCTACGGTTTGAGTGAAGAGCAAGCCTACGAGCACGAAGACTAGCCTGAACCGTGATAGGCATGGTTGAATAACACACTTTATTTTTAGTCATCCTGGTTTTTCTTCGAAGGACCAAAGCCTTATCAGTTTACTACGCCGCCTGGTGAGAAATTCGGGCTAAGTTATTTTATCGAACAGGAATTCCGCATCGTTACCACATGGTGTATTGTAAGCTTATGGCGAACGAACATTCATGCTGTGTGTACTTG
>JABDQW010000121.1 GCA_013042055.1 Gammaproteobacteria bacterium
GCGCTGGCGGTAAAACTCAACGCGCCATGTTACCGGTAATTTGTTTGATTTCAGCCTTATTCATCAGCTTCTTGATTTTGGAGTTGTTTGCCAATGAATCGTAATCACCCCGTTGAATCGCAGCCATGATCTCACGATCAGCCAATATGGCTTTGACGGCGGGATCGTTCTGCAAGCCCATGATGATGTTGACGCTATCGCCGTTCGCGAGCAGTGAGGATTGGATTTGCTCCATGTTGACCGATGCACGTGTCTGCTCGGGAGCTTTCGCCTGTGGCATGGCGCCGCGAATGTTCTGAATCGTCCGAATCTGACCCGCCCCGACCGTGAATTGACCCAAAGCGGTTGACTTGAGTGTATATATTCCATTGTTTAACGACATCACTTCGGCATTGACCTGGCTGCCGTCGTTAAGGATGATCTGTTGCAGCTCCGCTGCGAACAGGCAGCGGCACGCCAACGCTAACAAAAGTGTCAAACCAAGCCGTTGTACCATCATAGCAGCACCCCTTGCTGAATAAGTGATCAATACTTTTCTGGATTATAGCAAGCGTAGTCATTTGTACAGATATCTGCTGACAAAAGGAATGTTCCCGTTGCTACCATATTTCTACGCCACGGCTCGCGCGGTAGGGACGAAACAAGCGTTAGCAACAAACGTGGCCACAATGAACGGACTCAGGCTTAGGATTGGCGTATAATGCCCGTTCCCCAAATCCCAGTGACTGGGGGTGAGGCTCATTGTGTAACCCAGTGGTTGTGCGGGGGCCGATATTGTGAAGCTGCGGGCTAGCCCGCGTTTCTCAGCAGGCGGTGACGTGTTGGGCTGAGGTGCCACCAGCGTGTCGAGTACAGTGACCGCTCATCTTGATCGCGACAGGCAGCCGGTATGGCCGTATTTATCATATTATGACTGTGTAGTAGGTGCCGCTGTTCTTCGTTAGAATGCGCCACACCTTAATGAATCGACGAGCTGAAAGCTTGATTTTGTAAAAAAGACATCATTATACTTGCGATCCTTCGATGCCATGATTTATTTCAATATCAAAACAGTGCTTCCGCTCGCCAAATTGCAGCGTACGATAAGCCTGGCCGCGCTGTCGCTTGCTTGTTTCATGCTCGTCACTGCACCGCTTCAGGCGGATAAGCCACCTAGTGTCAAACGGGCCGGAAGCGAAACGGCTCCCTCTGAGAAAGTGGTTATCGGTGCGGTAGAGTATGTCGCCATACCGGCGTTCAACACAGTTCTCGCTGCCCGCATCGATACGGGAGCAAGGCGCTCGTCCATCTACGCGGTCGATGTCGAGAACTTCGAACGAGACGGCAACCGTTGGGTTCGCTTTGTCATAAAGAATACCACTGAAGATAAAGAGTTACCAATGGAGATGGAAGTTTCGCGTACGGCCAGAATCAAGCAAAAGGGCGATGAGATCCAACGGCGGCATAGTATTGAGGTGGTGCTGACGATGGGTGATCTTACGAAAAAGGTCGATATCAACCTGGCAGATCGCTCGAACTTCGAATACCCATTACTGATTGGTCGTGATTTTCTCAAAGGAACTGCCCTGGTCGATGTTGCCCGCACGTACACGCAGAAAACACCCGGCGCGCCCCGTAAAGGCAAGAAAAAGAAATAGGAGCAATCAATTTGCACTCAAGACTGCAGCTTTATCTATGGATGGCCGTGTTGCTGATGCTGGGCTTGGGCGCGGCGGCCTACAAACACTGGGAACTTGGGTTTCCGCTGGTTCCGGGCAAGACGCAAACGGTCTGGACAGTGGAAGCCAGGATCGAGTTCGAGGGAACAGATCGTCCTGTGAAAGCCTCGCTTAACTTGCCTGACGACACCGAAAATCTGGTCGTGGTCGAGTCAGTAGCAGCATCACCGGGTTACGGATTTGAGTTGATGAAAAGTAAAGAACACGAGGTTCGGGGTGTCTGGTCTGCTCGCCAGAGTAAAGACACTCAAACCCTGTATTACAAGACCAACGTCTACCGCGGCAAAGGCAAACCACCAGAGGAACCGAAGAAGAAACCGAAGCCGGCTGATAAGCCCGTGTTCACCGAACCCAAGGCCACTGCTGCCAATGCATTGCTCGAGGATGCCTACCGACACTCGGCCGATGCCGAAACCCTGGCGATTCGAATGATCGAGCAGCTCAACGCCGAGAAGCCGGAGGACAATGTCCGCATACTGTTGCAGGGTATTAAAGGACGGTCGCAAAAGAATCAGCTGACCGTGGAGTTGCTGCGTTCGGCTGAAATACCGGTCCGTTTACTGCGGGGCATCGAGCTGACCGATATAGGACGGCGTCAGAATCTCCAGGAACTGATCGAACTCTACAATGGCGATCAATGGATCGCGATTGATCCGCGTAGCGGTGAGCTCGGGCTTTCGGAGACATTTCTGCCCTGGCAGCGCGGCGATCAGTGGCTGATGCAGGTCGAGGGCGGCAAAGACTCGAGCCTCAGTTTTTCTGTCATTGCCAATGAGCGCGCAGGCCGCAACGTCGCTATATTGCTGGGAAGAGAGGAGCAAGCCGGGATAGTCGACTTTTCGCTTTTTACTCTGCCGGTGGAAGTGCAAAACACGTTCTCCATTCTGCTGCTGATACCTATCGGCGCACTCGTGGTGGTCATTCTGCGCAACCTGGTGGGCATTCGGACCTCGGGTACCTTTATGCCCATTCTGATCGCGCTCGCATTCCTGCAAACCACGCTATTCGTCGGCATCGTATTGTTTGTCGTCGTCGTCGGTGTGGGATTGATGATTCGGGGCTATCTCAGTCGTCTAAACCTGCTGCTCGTGCCTCGGCTGGCGGCTGTATTGATCGTCGTCATCGGCCTGTACGTCGCGCTCAGTATCATTGGCTTCAAGATGGGCTTGATGGGCGTGCTATCCGTGACCTATTTTCCAATGATTATCATCGCCTGGACCATCGAGAGGATGTCGGTGCTGTGGGAAGAGGAAGGCGCGAGAGAGGTGATGATTCAAGGTGGCGGCAGTCTGCTGACAGCGATCCTGGCGCATCTAGTCATGACAGAGCGTCATGTTGCTTATTTGTTTTTTGCATTTCCGGAATTATTGTTTGTTGTGCTGGCGATCATTCTCGCGATCGGGCAGTACACCGGCTACCGGCTCAGCGAGCTCAGGCGCTTCGAGCCATTGACACGGTATTGACCATGTTTCGCATCGCTACGCCAGGAAAACTGAAGCGCGCCGGGATATCCGGCATGAATCGGCGCAACGTCGAGTACATTGCGCAGAATAATCCGCGACATCATTTTCCGCGCGTGGACGATAAGCTTGTCACTAAGCAGCTGGCGCTACACGGCGGTATCGCGGTACCGACATTGCTGGGTGTGGTCAAGTACACCGGCCAGATCAAGAGACTGCCAAAGTTTCTCGAGCCACTCGAACAATTCGTCATCAAACCTTCCAAAGGCAGCAGTGGTAAAGGCATAATCGTTATCGTCGGTCGCGATGGCGAACGCTTCGTGAAGTCTAGCGGCAAGACCATGACCTTCCACGATATCAGCCGCCATATCAATAATATTCTCAGTGGCCTGTTCTCACTCGGGGGCAGGCCGGATGTGGCGATGATCGAAGAGATGGTGCGTTTCGCAGACGTATTCGAGAATTTCACTTATGAGGGCGTACCGGATATACGCGTCATCGTCTACAAGGGTTATCCGGTGATGGCGATGGCACGACTGTCGACCAGTGCGTCGGATGGCAAGGCCAATCTGCATCAAGGCGCGATCGGCGTCGGTCTGGACATCAGCACCGGCCGTGCGTTGCATGCGGTACAGAACGCCCGGCCCGTGGAGTATCACCCCGATACCGGTGCTCGCCTCAAGGACATCGTCGTACCCCAGTGGGATGAACTGATCCGACTCGCCGCCAATTGCCATGATGTTACCGAACTGGGTTACCTGGGTGCTGATATAGTGCTCGACAAGGAGCGCGGGCCGTTGATCATCGAGCTCAACGCCCGTCCCGGATTGGCGATCCAAGTGGCCAATGGTAGTGGACTCAAACCCCGCATCGAGAAAATCGAACATGAGATCCGAGGCCAGTTGCGGCGGCTCTCATCGGAAGAACGCGCCGCTTGGTCGTTGCAGGCGTTCAATTATGGCGAAAGCGAGGAAGACACAGGATAAGTCTTCAATCCCGCGCTTCTTCACGCATCACACCCAGTGGCTGCTCAGTGAATACGTTGATGCATTGATTTCAGTAAAAAAGGTTGCGTATACGGCTCATCTTGTGCGATTCCCCGTGGTCCTCGATGATGTCAATAAAAAAAGAGTATCATACGCCCATGCCTTCGTTTCAATTTCACCCGGCTGTAGCGGAATGGCTTGAAACCCATTTTGGTGCGCCTTCTGAAATCCAGGCCCAGGCCTGGCCGGCGATCCAGGCGGGTCAAAATACCTTAATCGCGGCACCCACTGGTTCCGGCAAGACCTTGGCCGCTTTCCTGGCTGCGATCGATCAACTGGTGCACGAGGGCTTGCGGTTTCCTCTCGCTGATGAAACCTACGTACTCTATGTCTCGCCGCTGAAGGCGTTATCCAACGACATTCATCGCAACCTGGAACTGCCGCTGAACGGTATTCGCGATGCTTTGTTGGAAAACGGATTTGCCGATGTACCGATTCGTGCCCAGGTGCGCACCGGTGATACCACGCAATCGGAGCGGGCGATGATGAAGCGGCATCCACCGCATATCTTGGTGACCACGCCAGAGTCGCTGTTTATTTTACTGACCTCGGATTCCGGTCGCGCGATGCTGAAAACGGTGCGTAGCCTGATCGTCGATGAGATCCATGCGCTGGCGGGTAATAAACGCGGTGCTCATCTGGCCTTGAGCTTGGAGCGGTTGAATCAGTTGTGCGATCGGCCACCGGTGCGCATCGGCATCTCAGCGACGCAAAAGCCGATCGAGGAAATGGCGGCGTTTCTGGTCGGGCAACACCAGGATCCGCGGCAACGGGTTTGCGACATTATCGATACCGGGCATGTGCGCCAGCGTGATCTGGCCATCGAGATGACCGGTTCTCCGCTCGAGGCGGTGATGGCGAATGAGGCCTGGGATGAAATCTATCGTCGCCTCGAGCAGTTGATCGAACAGCACCGCACGACGTTGATCTTCGTGAATACGCGTCGATTGGCCGAGCGCGCCGCTGCTGCGTTGGCACAGAAGCTCGGCGAAGATGCCGTTACCTCGCATCATGGCAGCTTGGCCAAAGAGCACCGCCTCGACGCCGAGCAACGATTGAAAGCGGGCTCGTTGCGTGCCCTGGTGGCGACGGCTTCGCTGGAATTAGGCATCGATATAGGTGATGTCGATCTGGTGTGCCAGATGGGCTCACCGCGCAGTATCGCCACCTTTTTGCAGCGCGCCGGCCGATCCGGGCATCATCTGACCGGTACACCCAAAGCACGTTTGTTCCCGCTCAGTCGTGATGATCTGGTCGAAGCGGTGGCCATGCTCGATGCCATCAAGCGCGATGAACTCGATCGAATCCTGATCCCGGATCATCCACTGGATGTGCTGTCGCAGCAGATCATCGCCGAGGTATCCGCGCGTGAGTGGAACGAGCAGGCCTTGTTCCAGGCTTTCACCTGTGCCCGTCCGTATCGTGGCCTCGACGAGAACCAGTTTCTGGATATAGTCAAGATGTTGGCTGACGGTTTTCATACACGACGCGGGCGACGTGGCGCCTATCTGCATCGAGATGCGGTCAATGGTATGTTAAGAGCGCGTCGTGGTGCGCGCTTGACAGCGATCACCAATGGCGGGGCGATACCGGATCAGTTCGATTACGATGTCATACTACAACCCGAGGGCTTATTCGTCGGTAGTCTGAATGAAGACTTTGCGTTTGAAAGTATGCCCGGCGACATATTTCAGCTCGGCAATATGTCCTACAAGATGCTGAAGATCGAACAGGGTCGGGTGTTCGTCGAGGACGCACACGGCCAACCGCCGACCATTCCCTTCTGGTTTGGTGAGGCGCCCGGGCGAACCGACGAACTGTCGCAGGCGGTGTCCCGCTTGCGCGAGACTATCGATCAATTGTTGGATCAGGGGCAGCTGATTGCACAGCAGTATTTAGATCGAGAACTGCAACTGGATCCAGTGGCAGCCGCGCAATTGATCGAATATATGGCGACGACCAAAGCCGTGTTCGGTGTGATACCCAATCAAAAGACCATCGTATTCGAACGCTTTTTCGATGAAACCGGCGATATGCATTTGGTGATCCATGCGCCCTTCGGTTCCCGGGTGAACAAGGCGTGGGGGCTGGCATTGCGCAAGCGCTTCTGCCGGCGTTTCAATTTCGAACTGCAGGCGGCAGCGAATGAGGATAATCTGATCCTATCGCTTGGCCCGACCCACAGTTTTCCATTGGACGAACCTGCGAGTTACCTGACGGCAGACTCGGTTGAGCATGTGTTGATCCAAGCCCTGCTGGATGCGCCGATGTTCCCAACCCGCTGGCGTTGGGTGACCAATATTTCATTGGCGGTTCCGCGCATGCGCGGTGGCAAGCGCGTCCCCGCGCCGTTCCAACGCAACGATGCCGAGGATCTGGTGGCACTGGTGTTTCCTGATCAGCTAGCCTGTTTTGAGAATATTCAGGGTGAACGTGAGGTGCCGGATCATCCACTGGTGAGCCAGGTGCTGTGGGACTGCCTGCACGAATTGATGGATATCGATGGCTTGAAACGGTTGTTAACGGATATGGCGCAACACCGCGTACAGGTCCTAGCCAAAGATCTGCCGACGCCGTCGCCGATGGCGCACGAGATCCTCAATGCTAGACCCTACGCGTATCTTGATGATACCCCGGCCGAGGAACGACGGGCGTTGGCGGTGCAGCAGCGTCGGCACCTGGACCCGCAGACCGCGGCCGACATGGGGCGCTTGAATCCCGAGGCCATACAAAAAGTCAAACAAGAAGCCTGGCCGCAACCGCGTGACGCAGATGAATTGCATGACGCGCTGGTGATCACGGGCTTTATCTGCGAAAGTGAAATCGCGTCTACAGAACAGGAGCGTTGGTTGGGCTATCTAGCACAGCTGCAACAACAGCAGCGTGCGACGCGGCTACGACAGCTATCTGGGATATACATCTGGGTTGCGGCAGAGCGGTTACAAGCAATGCAACGATTGTGCCCCGAAAGTCGCCCGGAACCTGCGATCAAGGCCCTGGTATCGGCGGAAGCGGAGTCTTTTGAAACAGCAATAACCGAAGTCCTGCGCAGTCGACTTGAAGGTCTGGGTCCGGTCACGGCAGCGCAGCTGGCGCAGCCGCTGGGCTTGTCTGCAGCAGAAGTCCAGCAGGCCCTACTCCGCTTGGAGCAGGAAGGCTTCGTCATACAAGGCCATTTCTCGGAGCAGCCAAAGGCAACCGAATGGTGCGAACGCGGCCTGTTGGCCCGTATCCATCGTTATACACTGAAACAATTGCGCAGTGAAATCGAACCGGCGAGTCCGGCGGACTTCATGCGTTTTCTGTTCAACTGGCAGGGCCTGGATGAGCCGTCCGAAGGTATTGCCGCGCTTGAGAGAGTCATGTTGCAACTGGAGGGTGTGAGCCTGCCGGCCGGTAGTTGGGAGGCGGATGTCCTGCCGGCGCGGCTGCAACCGTATTTCTCCAGCGAGCTGGATGAGCTGTGCCGTTCGGGCAAGCTGGCCTGGTTACGATTGAACACGCCACTAACGAAAGAAAATAAACGCAGGAACCCAGCGATCAGAACCACGCCGCTGGCGTTTATCTTTCGGCCGCATTTAGTGATTTGGCGCCAGAATGAAACAACCGCTCCAGAAGGTCTGAGTTCGTCGGCAGTCAAAGTAACCGAGGTGCTGCGCCAATGGGGCGCCAGTTTTTTTGACGAGTTGCAGCAGCAGACCGGCCTGTTGAGAACGCAGCTGGAAGCGGTCTTGGGCGAACTGGTTGCATGGGGGCTGGTCAATTCGGACCAGTTCGAGGGCTTGCGTGCGCTGATCACGCCACAGAATAAACAACATCGCAACCGTCGCCGTCGCGAGTCGCAAACGCCGCTGGCGGCGGGTGGCCGCTGGTCGCTGATTCGTCCACCCTTGCAGAAAGGCGATGACCAGCAACGCATAGAACAGATCGCCCGTACCTTGCTTTCGCGCTATGGTGTCGTTTTTCGAAAACTGCTGGATCGAGAAGGCGCCTTACCATCGTGGCGTGATTTGCTGTACGTGTTTCGCCGGCTGGAAGCCCGCGGTGAAATCAGGGGCGGGCGGTTTGTGCAGGGTTTTGCCGGCGAACATTTTGCGTTGCCCGAAGCGGTCAGTTTGTTGCGTGAGGTCCGCAAAAAACGCGGCGATGAACAACTAATCACAATCAGCAGTGCGGATCCGTTGAATCTGACCGGCATCATCACGCCGGGCAAGCGCATCGCAGCTCAGCCAAGTCATCGTATTCTGTACAAGGATGGTAAGCCGATCGCGACCAACCAGAGCGGAGAAATCGAGATCGACCAAAATATACCGGCTAATGAACACTGGCAAATTAAAAACCTGCTCACGCGTAAGCATCACCCCGCAGCGTATCATAAGTCACCGCAGGGGCCTCTGCTATGATGCGTTGACTGTGGAAGGTGATCTGTTTTCTCTCAACGGGAGAGAAAAAATTAAAGTGTCGGTGATTATCGCCGTATGGATGCCAATGACATAGAGGCGAATAGCAGGCTGCTCAAGCCTTGATGTCGACCAAGGTACCCAGCATCCGGTCGGTGGCTTTCACAACCTGTGCCGATGCATCGACCTGGTTTGTGTACAGTTTGAGATCTATCATGGATTTGGCCAGGTCCGATGTCGACCCTGATTGCATTGCGTCTTTACTAGCAATCTGGTTGGCAGTTCTCTGAAGGCCTTCGAGGCCTGCACGTATGCCATTGAAACCCGAACTAAAACCTATTGGTGCAGACATGTGGTCATACCGCAGATAATGTTGGTTCGATTATAGCTGCGGGCTGGACCAAATGCTTGGTTTCGGCCGAATACCGCCGCGTGAATTCGTTGAAACCGATTCTTGAAAATCGACAGCTATGAAAGAAATCCGACAGTGATTCGGAATTTATTACACCGCCTGTCGAAAAAGCTGCCATTTTGTGTTGATTTCTCCCGTGCTTCACTCTATATTTGCATCAGCCTCAAATGATATCGGCGAACAAGTAGCGAGAAGTGATTGTTTTTTAATTAGTTATTTCAATTGCTTGTGTATTATTCTCAAATGCCCGCAAAAACAACTGAAAGCCAGTAAGTGCAGTTTTCAGACCACTAAATGATCTAAGTCCACGGTAAATCATTGAGATTTATCCGCAATTCGCGCTATCAGGCATCGTGATCCAGCGACTGATTGTCACTGGCTGTTGGTCAAGTTGCTTAGTTTGTTACCAGCGCAAATACACTTAAACGCTTTTTAACATCAGCGGTTGTTCACACAGGGTGACTTAAAAGATGCACAGAACACTTTTTGGCTGCTTATTTGCATGTTTGCTAGCTGGCTTTCTTACAGCGTGCTCAGGCGGATCCGGAGATCCGGCCGTAACCGAGACAGCACCCGATTCCAACCCCATACCAACAGGCACAGAGGTTTTTGTTGATACTGCAGCGATCGCTGGACCCATCGTCGGCGTTCGTGTGGGTGAAGTGGTGATGCTGGATGACACCAAATCGTACGCGCGCTCGGATGAACCGATGACCTATAGCTGGTCCTTCTCGCATAAACCGGCGGGCAGCCAAGCCGTACTGGAAGGCGCCAACACCGCGAATCCCAGTTTCGTCGCCGATGTGCGCGGTATTTACATGCTGCAACTGCAGGTTAGCGCAGGTGGCGTGACCTCCGAACGCGCGATCACTTCCGTTGTGGCCACGGTGCCTCCGGAACGCCTCACCGGTGCGTTCAATCATGCCGGCCTGTCGTCGCAGTGCGTGCTTTGTCATGATGGCGTTAATATCAAATCCGGCGGTGACCTGCTGCTGCCCAAGGTCCCGGATCACCACGCTACCAGTAATATGTGCGAGGCATGTCATACGCCGCTGGGATTCGCCGAAGCCGCTTTCGTCGACCACCAGGAGGTATTCGGAAACTGCAGCGAATGCCACAACGGCATATTGGCCATAGGCAAATCCGACTTTCACGTCGAAACAGATGCCGAATGCGATAACTGCCACAATACGACCCATTTTCTCGATCTAGAGCCCGACGGCAGCTTCGATCATTCAAACATCACCCGAGTGTGCGCCAGTTGCCACAACGGCGCTGTAGCCACGGGTATGACGACCACCATTAGCGAGGGCGGTTTCCACCCTGACACTAATTCAGAATGCGGTTACTGCCATACCACGGTCAGTTTCAAGGATGCCTATCCCGATCACACCGGGCCTACGGTTACAAGTATGGCCTGTGATTCCTGCCATGTTGCTGATGGCTCGGGTTCGGCACTGGGCCAATCGGTCGGTCATCCGCTGACGAATTCCGTACTCGATTGCGATACCTGCCATAGCATCGTCTCGTTCAAACTGCCCGGTGGCGTTTTCAACCACAGCCTGATCGATCCCACGGTTCAATCGTGTGAATCGTGCCACAACGATAGCACCAGTATTAACGCGCCGACCAAATCGTCCGCGGTGCCTGCCCACCCGGCAACCACAGCCGATTGTGGCGCGTGCCACAGTGCCGAGAGCTTTATCCCCGCGTTTGGTGTAGACCACACTGACCCTGCTATCCTGTCGCAACGGTGCGATAACTGTCACAACGGTGTTGACGCGACCGGTATACCCCTGAGTACGCCTTTCTACGAGCATTTGCCTGTCAACGGCCAGGATTGCAAGGTTTGTCACTCGCCGGGTACTTTCAGCACGGGTACCTATGATCATGCGGGCGTAACGAATAACTGTACTTTGTGCCACGACAATGTGATCAGCGTCGGCAAGCTGCCGAATCACATACCGACGAACCCCGATAACCAGGATTGTGTCGATTGCCATAACACCACCAGCTTTGCTGTTGTGACGTTTGGCCACGTGGGTATCGATACCAGTAATTGCGCGCAATGCCATGACGGCAATATCAGTATTGGAAAGTCTTTGAATCATGTACCGACGACTCTGGATTGCTCGTCTTGTCACTCGACCAGCAACTTTAGCAGCTTTGCCGGCATCACCTTTAACCACCTGGGTATCGATCCCAATAACTGTGCATCCTGTCACAACACGGGTATCGCGACGGGCAAGACACCCAACCACATCCCGGCACAGCGCGAATGCAGTGTCTGTCACGATTCCACGGCTACGTTTGTATCGACAGCGTTGTTTGGTACGGTTCATCAGGGCTTGACCAACGGCTGTGAAGGCTGTCATGTCAGTCGGTTCTTCCCGGTCAATCCTAACGTGGTGAAGTCGGCGAGTCATTTACCAACGGATCAGGATTGTCACAACTGCCACACGACAAATGCGTTCACGCCGTCGATATTCGACCACTCGGGTATAAGCGGTAGTTGCGTGTCGTGCCACAACGGTGATTTTGTTGCGCTCAATGCCAGAGGTAAGACGAATTCACCCGTTCATCAAACCAACCAGGATTGTGGTGTCTGCCACAACACCACCAATTTTGCAGGTGCCTTCGTCGATCACAGCGGCCCCGAAGTTGTGGGTAAACGCTGCGACACCTGCCACGATGGTGGTGCTGGTGGCGCGATTGGCAAGAATCCGGGTCACATCGTGACAACTGAAGATTGCAATGTCTGTCACGTACCGGGCAGTTTCAAGACCGCAGTGTTCAGTCATGCGGGTATCGTCGATAACTGTGCGTCGTGCCACAATGGTACGGCGGCAACAGGTAAATCGGTAGGGCATCTTCCGACGACACAGGACTGCTCAGTTTGCCATGTCACGACGGCCTTTGCCGGTGCTCGATTCGACCACTCGGGTATTACCGGTAATTGTGATACTTGCCACAATGGCACCACGGCCAGAGGCAAGACGCCGCCACCCGACCATGTACCGACCAACCAGGATTGTAATGCCTGCCACGTGACTACCGGCTTCTTACCGGCAACATTCAGTCACGCCGGCATCGTGCGCAATTGCCGCTCTTGTCATAATAATGTCTTCGCTATCGGCAAATCGGCCAGCCATGTGCCGACCAATCAGGATTGCGGTGTCTGTCATAACACCCGCACCTTTGTCGGTGCCGTGTTCGATCATACCGGCATCGTTGACAATTGCTCGTCCTGTCATGGGGTTACTGCAACCGGTAAGCATGCCAATCACATTACGACTTCGATGGACTGCCATTTCTGCCATACGACAGCGAACTTCGTCGGTGGCACCTGGTTCCACGATGCCAGCACCGCTGGTCGCTGCGATGACTGTCACAGCAGCAACGGTGGCGCAAGGTCTAAGCCGCGAAATCACATCAGCACGAATGTGCAGTGTGACGTGTGTCATTCGACCAACGCCTGGGCTCCGGATATCTTCCGTCATGATCCTCGGGGGGATTACCCGGGTGACCACAGGGTGAATCCAAGCTGCAACCGCTGCCACGGCAGTAGCATCAACAGTACCTTTGCGTGGCCTTTCCCGCGGTACGCACCTTTCTGTGCAGCCTGCCATGCGAACGATTTCAGAAGCGAAGGCGATCACATCGGCGGAAGAAACGGTACGATTGCGCAAAACAAGGATTGCAGCGGCGGCGGTCGTGGATGCCATAAGATCACCAGCAGTGGTTTCTGATCATGGCAGGACGGTTACTCGGGCGATGTGATAGCTATCGACGGGGTTTGATCCTTTGGACCAGGGATAAAGCCCTGTCGATAGCCCACAGGCTTCTTCTCTCTGACTAACCCGGATGTTGCACGAAGGCGGACGTCAGTCGACGTCTGCTTTCGTGCTACGTTCGGTCTAAGATTTGTTGAACACGCCTGAGCGGGAATTCTGCTAACCCGCATTTCTCACCAGGCGGCGTAGGATACTGATAAGGCATTGGTCCTTCGCAGAAAAGTCAGTATGATCGAAAATACGGTGTTTTATTCAAGCGTGCCTATCACGGTTCAGGCTGGTTTTCGTGTCCGTAAGCTTGCTCTTCACTCAAACCATAGCTATTGCCACGCTTTTCGCTCCAGAGCGGCGCTTACGAACACCGGCCCGCCTGTCTCCCGTG
>JABDQW010000123.1 GCA_013042055.1 Gammaproteobacteria bacterium
CTGTTGAGTTAGACTATCTCCCTATTTGCATGCCTGCGTAGTTTGGTGAGAGGATATTCAGATCGCTCATGCAACATGCGGGCTAGATCGAATAGACTTCCTCATTAACTGAGAAAAACGGGTGTTAATCTAGATATGATACGAAAGATATTGATCGCAAACAGGGGGGAAATAGCAGTTCGCATCATCCGCGCGTGCTCAGAAATGGGCATACGGTCTGTCGCCCTCTACTCAGAGGCCGACCGTTTCTCCCTTCATGTAAAAAAGGCTGACGAAGCGTTTAGCATTGGCAGTGATCCTCTGACGGGCTATCTGAATGTCCACCGAATCGTCAATCTTGCTGTTTCGACCGGATGCGATGCAATACACCCGGGCTACGGTTTTTTGTCTGAAAACCACGAGTTAGCTGCCGCCTGTGCGCGGCGCGGAATTGCATTTATCGGTCCGTCTGCTGATGTTATCAAACGCATGGGGGACAAGACTGAAGCACGCTATGCCATGAAAGCTGCCGGCCTTCCTGTTACACCCGGGTCAGACGGCAACCTGGAGAACATTGACCAGGCGCTGGAACTTGCTGAAACTTTCGGCTACCCGGTTATGCTCAAGGCAACCTCGGGCGGTGGTGGCAGAGGAATCCGGCGTTGCGATTCAGCGGTAGAACTGCAACGAAACTACGATCGCGTTATTTCAGAAGCAACCAAGGCGTTTGGACGCGCAGATATCTTTCTGGAGAAATGTATCGTCAATCCGCGTCATATCGAGGTTCAGGTACTGGCGGATCACCATGGAGCCGCTATTCATCTTTACGAACGGGACTGCTCGATTCAGCGTCGCAATCAGAAACTGATCGAGATCGCACCCTCGCCGCAACTGGATGAGGCCCAGCGTCAGTACCTCGGAGGGCTGGCGGTATTAGCTGCCAAGGCGGTTAATTACACCAATGCCGGTACTGTCGAATTTCTGCTTGATCCGGATGGGCGCTTCTATTTCATGGAGATGAACACCCGGGTCCAGGTCGAGCACACCATAACCGAGACCATTACCAGCGTAGATATCGTAGAAGAACAGATACGCGTAGCTGCAGGGCTGCCGTTAAGATACGAACAGCACCAGATTAGTCATAACGGTTACGCCATTCAATTTCGTGTCAACGCCGAGGATCCCAAAAACAACTTTCTACCAAGCTTTGGGCGTATCTCCCGCTATTATGCACCAGGTGGACCGGGAGTACGGACAGACACGGCCATCTATACCGGCTACACGATCCCACCCTACTACGATTCGATGCTGGCGAAAGTGATCGTATGGGCGCAAAATTGGAAAGACGTGATCAATCGAGGCGAGCGCGCGTTACGCGACATGGGACTGCAGGGGATCAAAACAACAATTCCGTACTATCTCGTAATCCTGCACCATCCAGATTTTCGCTCAGGTAAATTCAACACGAGCTTTGTCGAAGCCCACCCTGAGCTCACGCAGTTCTCACAAAAACTCAGCCCGGAAGACCTTGCACTGGTTCTTGCTGCGGCTACAGCGGCTCACACTGGCCTTTAATCAGGAGTTATCGAATGAGCAATAAAGTACACATTACAGATGTTATCCTGCGCGATGCCCACCAGTCGTTGATCGCTACCCGCATGCGTACAGAAGACATGCTGCCCATATGTGAAAAACTGGATGCCACAGGATACTGGTCTTTGGAGTGCTGGGGTGGCGCCACCTTCGATTCCTGTCTGCGTTTTCTTAAGGAAGACCCCTGGGATCGACTGCGCAAACTGCGCGAGGCACTGCCGAATACTCGGACGCAGATGTTGTTAAGAGGACAAAACCTGCTGGGATATCGCCACTATTCAGATGACGTGGTTCGTGCATTTGTAAACAAGGCAGCAGAAAACGGGATGGACGTATTTCGTATTTTTGACGCCCTGAACGATTTACGAAACCTGCGCACTGCTATTGAAGCTACCAAGGCGGCGGGCAAGCATGCTCAGGGCACTATCTGCTACACAATAAGCCCGGCACACAATGTCAGTGGCTTCGTTAACATGGGGCGCGAACTGCAGGCCATGGGATGCGATTCCATCTGCATCAAGGACATGGCTGGATTACTAACGCCATATGCCACTGGTGAGTTGGTGAAAGCACTCACTCACGCGGTGAACCTGCCCCTGCATCTTCACTGCCATTCTACAGCAGGGCAATCAGAGATGTGTCAGATCAAGGCGATTGAAAATGGCTGCCGGCATATTGATACGGCAGTTTCATCATTTGCCGGAGGCACATCTCATCCACCTACCGAGAGCCTGGTCGCAGCACTGCGCAACACCGATTATGAAACCGGTTTGGACCTGGAGGCCATTCAGGATATAGGACTTTACTTCTATAATGTTCGCAAGAAGTACAACCAGTTCGAAAGTGATTACACAGGCGTGGATACGCGGGTGCAGGTCAACCAGGTACCGGGGGGCATGATTTCAAACCTGGCAAATCAACTGCGTGAACAGAATGCACTGGATCGCATGAACGAGGTGCTGGCCGAAATCCCTGCCGTCCGGGAAGACCTGGGTTATCCGCCACTGGTTACGCCCACATCACAGATAGTCGGCACTCAGGCAGTACTAAACATACTTACTGGGCAGCGTTATCAAACTATCACCAACGAAGTCAAACGTTATTTACAGGGTGGGTACGGAAAGGCTCCGGCCGTGGTCAATCCTACTCTGCAACAACAGGCGGTTGGCAGCGAAGAATTGATCGAATGCCGACCTGCAGATCTGCTGCAACCTGAAATGAATCATTTGCGCAACGACATCGGCCCATTGGCAAAATCCGAAGAAGACGTCCTTTCCTACATAATGTTTCCTGAGGTTGTCCGCAAGTTTCTCGAGGAAAGAGAAGCCGGTACTTTATGCTCGGAACCAATACAGCCCATGAATCGAAGAGCGGAAGACAAGGAAAAAAGCAATGCAGCCCCCACCGAGTTCAATATTAATCTACACGGTGAGTGTTACAACGTAAAAGTCACCGGCGCTGGTCATCGAGGCGAGGCCAAGCGCCATTTTTATTTTTCTGTCGATGGCGTGCCTGAGGAAGTACTGATAGAGACACTGGATGAAGTAGTGCTAGACGGCGGCGCCAAAGGCGCAGTCAAGGGATCAATTGCGGGCAAGCGCCCAAAACCAACTTCCGAAGGCCATGTCTCTACCAGCATGCCCGGCAACATTGTTGACGTGATGGTAAAAGAAGGTGACCAGGTTGAAATTGGACAACCGGTACTTGTCACCGAAGCGATGAAAATGGAAACAGAGATCCAGTCTCCCGTAGCCGGAACTGTAAAAGAAATTTATGTGCAGAAAGGTGATGCTGTAAGCCCTGATGAAACTCTGGTAGAGATCGAAAAGACATAGCCCACTTCTCAAGGCATATTAAGAAGGGCTGCATACTGAGTCGATTCAGCTGAACCACGCAACGTCACAACCTGATACCACCAGACCGGTCACGATAACCGACGATAGATAGAATGAGGCGATGGAGGATGAATTGTTAGCTCTCTGTGAACATCAATTCTTATGACTTTAAACATTCACAAATAGCGGGTTTAGCCCGCGTTACTTCCTGGTTAGTGCCGCCGATGAAGTGCGTAGGGCCGGTGATATATCATTCAGAACGAAGCAGTTGAGAAAACGGGCTATAGATCTGTGTGATCATCAATAAATCAGACTTGTTATGCTTTCAGTTGTTCTTGGCGACTACTAGAATGAATTACGACTCGACGCGAATGACACTTGCTAAAGCGAAATGTAAACTATGCTGTGAGTAACAAAGCGATCTTTTACAGACGAACGCAAAGTCGTAAGACATTCATGGACACCCACAAATCGTTTGACACCAGCCAATTAAATTCGTCTCAATAAACTATAGCCGTCCATGATCGTGCTTTTTCATCCTGCGGTGGCGCCCTGCTCCGGGGCAAACCGGCAGCCTCAAGACACAGCCTTTCTCTGCTATTATTCATTAAAGCGTGACAGACGGCTAATATTTGCTGCACCCGACAACAGAGACTGTTAACTATGCGAGACCTACCTGCCGGACATTCCGAGCTGCAAGCATTAATCGACAGGGCTCCATCCTTATCGGAGGCCTATGACACCAGTACTGCGGACTTCG
Source organism: Gammaproteobacteria bacterium (assembly GCA_013042055.1). GTDB lineage: Bacteria > Pseudomonadota > Gammaproteobacteria > SZUA-229 > SZUA-229 > JABDQW01. The sequence goes on from JABDQW010000123.1 coordinate 4,168, forward strand.
TTGAATACCAGAATACGGTGATCAACTGGTTCAACAGCAGTGACATGGACTATGCGGCCGTCGATGCACAAGCGCGTAGCACTGGCGAGCCGGATCGGGTAGTAGGATTTCGCGTCGCGCTCAAGATCGCCGAGTCTCACAGAATTCTGCGCGCGCTGACCGAGCCGCTGACGATCACTCTGATCAATCCTGTCTACAAGGAGACCACGCGGATGCAGACCCGCGAACAACATCCGCACGGGGAGGATTCGATACGTTTCAAGATGAGAGCCCTGGCGATACTCGAATCGCTGAGCCCGCATTTGCACTGCCGCTTTTTCGTGGTTGATGACGGCTGCCCTGACGGTTCGGGGGAGATGGCCCGGCGTATACTCGAGCGGGATTTCCCCGACGCCGTCGCCAGTCGCAAGGCACGTGTATACGCCTTATCCGAGGCTATCGATCAGCATGATCCCGACCTCCCCACCGGACTGACGCATAAGAACGGCAGCAACCGCAGCGTCAAGGGCGGCGCCATGCTGTTCGGCATGCGCAAGGCGCTCAGGGAAAATCACATCGATGGCCGGCACATCATCATCGACAACGATGCCGATCTGTCCGTCCACCCCGAACAGATCGGCTTGCTGATCGAAGCCATGTTGCTTCAGCGGGCGGTAGCCGTCGCCGGATCGCGCCGCGAGGAAGATTCAGTGGCGCTGATCGGTGAGTCGCGCAACACCCGGGGGCGATTGTTCATACAGATCATGCAGCATCTGCTGCCTTCACTTGGCGCGTGCATCAATGACACCAACCGTGCCTTCAAGGCATTTGACAGTGAATGCCTGCGGCGAATCATCAATGATATTGCGATCTATACCTTTCCGTACCAGATCGAACTGCTTCAGGCCTGCAACAGCCAGGGCGTAGCCCTGGAAAAACGCGGTATCGCCTATATCGACAGTGAAGCCGCGTCTACGCAGCAGGGCGAGGCGATCACCGAGAGTTACCTGAATCAGGTGCAGCTTATTGCCGACATCGCGCGCCGGTACAGTACCCTGGACCCATCTGATCCGTTACTGAATTTCGTGGAAACGATTTCAGAAGACGAATGGCAGGCGATTGAGCTTAACCCGCCTAGTAATATCGAGGACTTGCTGGTCTAACCCGAATTTCCCGCCAGGCGGCGGTGGATACTGATAAGGCATTGGTCCTTGGTAGGAATGTCAGTATGAACAGAAGTACGTTGTGTTATTCAAGTACGCCTATCGCAGTTCAGGCCGGTCTTCGCGCCACTGCGGTGAGAGCCCCTACCCCCACTCGATTATAAACAAGCTGTTTTTTACGACTTAATATCAATCAGTTAAATGCTCGGGTAACTGGTAATGCCATGAAAAATACCATACTCAGAAATTACTGCTAATTGACACGAAAATCACAAATTCAAACATTAAATCATTTCTTCTCTAAGCCAAACCCGACCGGTTCGACAACGGCCAACTCATAACGGGTCGTTCTGCCACCACCCGGTAGCGGGATGATGACCCCAATGGCAACCAGGTCAGAAAGATCACGACTCGCTGTTTGATTGGGACACTTGGTTATCGCTTCGTATTTTTTTGTCGCTATCCCGCCTTCAAAGCCCTCTCGACCTTCAGCAAATACACGCGACACCATCCTGGGCTGCCGGTCATTCAGCTGATCGCCATAGGCTTCATAGAAACGTGTCTTGGCCAGTACAAAGTCCACTCACATCAGTCGCAGCGCTTCCAGCTTCAACTCTTTCGTATAAGTTTTATAGGGTTTATGTTTTCTGGTCGTTGGGACAATCCACTGAGAGACTTCTGTCTCTGATCAAAAGCGTCCATTAAACCAGGGGAGGTTCAGTCTTTCCCCTATTGTTGTATTGTGATTATTGATTTTTTGTGGCCGGTTAAAATGAAAGCCACTTACTCAATGTAATTAAGTTGACCCCTGTCAAGGTAATCTTTACTCGTATCAAATATATTAGTATTTGGTTATATATTTATCATCGGAGAAACACTTGATGGCAGACGAGCCCGCAATCGCAAAATCGCTTGATCTAAGCGGTTTGCTGTGTCCCATACCTGTAGTCAAGGTTAGCAAGGCAATTAAGGATATTGCTATAGGTGAGGCCATTGAGGCAACGGCAACTGATCCTGGTGTATTGATGGACATTCCTGCATGGTGCAAGGGCAGTGGAAACGACATGGTCAAAATGGATAAGGAGGGAACCACATTCCGGTTTATCGTTCGCCGGGTTAAATGAATGATGTGATAAAGGGCTCATCATCGGTCTACAAGAGGGGTAATAGACATGGTTAGTGAAAGCACACTGCATTTTGTCGAATATGAGCTTCAGGCGATAGCGCTTAGCTGGATGGCTGTTCTTTATACAATAAAAATAATCCAGTTGATGCGCATGCCCATGCCATGGGAACGCGCACCACAAGCGGGCAGCGGAACCAGAGGTATAATACATTCATACGGAACCATATTCGTTCCCCAATGGATGGAGAGCAGTCGACGGCACATCTGGCGCTGGTTCGAATTTAGTGTCTACCATGTCGGTGCACTGGTCGCCATCGTCAATAC
>JABDQW010000132.1 GCA_013042055.1 Gammaproteobacteria bacterium
CTGGAGGTCGGGAATATCGGTTCGCTGTTTTCACCCTCATTAGTTCGATGTTGCCCACCACGCACAGCGCGGGTCGCAAAACCGAATTGTTCCAGATCTATATCGTCAGGGTCTGCCATGTTTTATATCTTGATTCGGTACCCGGCTCATCATTCGAGCAGGTGGCATGATGGCTGCAAAACTTACGAATGGTATGATAAACCATGCTTGGCGCAGATGATATTGTTATCTAAAGCAGGGTGCACCGTGCGCACCATGAACCAGAACACTGGCTCACCGTATCGTTTTCGGTGCGCACGGCGCACCCTACCATCCCGCTGAAAAATCGTAATGATGTCTCATACGTCCTCGATCAGAACTTCAGTACCTATATCAACTTGCCGGGATAAATCAATCACATCCTGATTACGCATTCGGATACAACCGATCGAGGCTGGTGTGCCGATCTTGTCCTCTTCGCTGGTGCCATGTATATAGATATAACGATTGCAGCTGTCGACATAACCGCCCTGGTTTCTTCCCGGCTCCATACCCTCCAGCCACAGGATCCTGCTGGTGATGACATCCTGCGGCAATTCGATACCCTGCTCGATACACTCCTGCAACGTTCCTTTGGGTTCACGACCGACAAAGACCATGTTGATCGGCATCGCACCACCTATCTTTTGCTTGACGCGATGCAGACCCAGCGGGGTTTTTTCGCTACCATTTTCATTGCCGGTGCCGTAGCGGGATGTCGAGACAGCATATTCTGCAGAGACGCTACCCCGGTCGTCGATCAAGTACAGCTTCTGTTCAGCAACATTGATTCGAATCGAGGACATGGATTGATTACTAGGGCCTGTTAACACTACGCGGATGCCCAGCGCGCAGGGACGGGGCCATTTTTGCGCATGACGGCGTTGCACTTTCGCTTATGTACCCCAGGTACACCGCGCTCAGTGCGCCTTGTCCTGAAACAAAATGGCCGCCGTCGATGGGTATCCGCATAGTGTTAACAGGCCCTAGCCCGATCATTCGTCGGTTGAGACACTAAATGGCTTGTTTAGCCGCTCGGACCTGTTCTCTTGCCATGTTACACGAATATCCAGAACATTTAGTTCACTATCAGCACACGCTTCGATCGTCAAATAAAGCAGACCAGTGGGTTTCAACGTTATCGTGTTGTCCCCATCACTGAAGGTCAATTGTCCTTTACTCAATCCCTGTTGCAATGATGATATTAAGTCCACTATTGTGTTACTGTCCTGAAACGACTCGTGTCTGAAATCATAGTTGGTATTTTTCATATTAAACTCCGCTTTGACCTAAATCGTCGGGATCAAACACTTTTACGTAGGGATGATCGGTACTGATACCGATGATCTTCTTATCGGGTCGAACTATCGTGACACCGGCGCCTGGCCCTTTCAGACCATCTCTTTGACGCGAATGCCGGTCCAGCGTGACATCGCACTCGAAATTGACGATGGATTGCCGTAAGCTGACACGCTGACCGTTGAGCATGCTTTTGTGCCCGTGAATAATAACGTGCATATCCTTTTCGTGTACTTGACGTGCGCCGGCCGTGGTCAGATGCTTATCACTGGCACGGTATTTGGTACGTATTGTATTGGCCAACGAACCATAGTAGAAACGCATCGGATCGCCCTGCAGCTGCTTGTTAAATTCCCGATTAAGCGCTTTAACACCTTTCTTACGGATCAAATTTGCAATGTGATTATCCAGCCCGGCATGGATGAATAGAAAGGAGCCTTTGCGCAGTGCAAGGCGCATATGTTTGAAAAACCAACTGAACTCACCGCTATTGCGCAGAAACAATCGCTGCCATTGCAGCGCGGCTGCATAAGCGCGCCGTGGCGAGAGACCGTTCTCGTCGCATCGCATTTCGAAATCCTGCCTTTTCTCCGTTATACGCTGCATTTCTTTTTCGATCATCTTGTCCGGCAGCAGGCCAGCCGCTTTTAACGGAAACACATCAAACCATTGCTCGGGGGGAAACAAGCGCTGTTTGCATTGGGCCGTGTCGGGGACACCACTCAAACTGTGTGGTGCCGATAGATAGCTGTCATTGATCTCGCTCAGAAAAGGCACGGCCTTTGGACCCATACGGACGAAAAAGTGTTTACACTCCAGCGCATCATCGCGGTTCACACTGCGCATACCGAGCATGACCCTGACATCATGATTACCCGCTAGTAAACGCATGCGTGCGCCGCTGTGATGCAGCCGACTCAGTGTCCGTAGAAGCTCGAGATTGCTCGGTCCTTTGTCGAAACAATCACCGCCGATCAAAAACTGCGCCTGTTTACCCTGTTTAGTCAGTTTGAAACGTCGATGTTTTTTACCCCTGACTTTGACACCACCTGATGCGATCAGTGATGCCGTCAAGGCGTCGGCATCCGCGTGCAGATCGCTGAAAAAATAGACGGTTTTACTCGGCCATGTCCATTGGTATTGTTCCAGCAGTTGCGATAATTTTTGAACCGCCTGCTGATGGTTCTGCCAGCGTGAGTGCACTGAACGTTTCTTCCCATCCAGCCAGTTCTGGCCCTCATTGGGCAGTTGCACACCGCTGTGCTCAATACTGTGATAACGTGGAAGCAAGCGCTGATAACTCATGATCAATCCAACCCGTTATCTGCGTTGCGAATTTTCCAATCACCGTGGATATGTCGCCAGCTGCCATCGCCAACATATTCGAGCAGAACCGGCTGCGCGTGGAACATGCTCAATTGTGCAATTTGCTCGAATTCGAGAATACCCAGATGATGTGCAGCGTGACGAAATGCGGCACCGTGCCCAACAAACAGTTTTATCGTGTCAACACGTATCGTGGACGATAGCACCTGCATTTGCTGCTGTAGATGTACAGCCACCCGTTGTCCCGCCTGCATCAACGATTCTGCGCCTTGAAAGGGTAGACAATAGTAACTGTTGGATTTCCAGTCCAGCGGTGGCTCTTCATAGCGTGGATCTTCGATAATCAGTTTTTCGATGTGTTGAATGCTCAGGTTGGCGACACTACCCACGCCGCGCTCAGCCAGCGAGTCGTAACTATCAATCAGTGTCGTCGGCATGTCATGTTGGTACAATTGGCCGACATAGATCATCGCAGTCTGCCAGGCACGAAGCATACGCGAGCTGTCGATTCGCTCTGCGAGTTTCCATGTCTGCTGTTCAAGCAGAGCGGCAAAACTGTCGGCCGCATCCAGCACGGCCAACTTACCCTCTGCTGTCAAACCATAGGGTTGATGTGCACTCGGCGTATCTGCCTGCTGGTGGTATTCACCGTGACGAATCAGGGCAGCAATCGCTCGCGCCATGGTCTAGCCCGCATTTCATACCAGGATCACGGGAGCAGGCGCAGGACTGAGCCCGCAGGTCTCACCAGATGGACTAGCCCTCACTTGATCTTTGAATCCACAGATCATTTTGCTCAGTCGGCAATACACGAGGTTATTGCACTCCTTCGCAAAATGATCTGTGAATCCAAATCTCGGCGTGATCATCTCGCCCCCTGGTAAAACCTGCGGGCTGGTGTTCGTAAGCGCCGCTCTGGAGTGAAAAGCGTAGCAATAGCTACGGTTTGAGCGAAGAGCAAGCTTACGGACACGAAGACTAGCCTGAACCGTGATAGGCACGCTTAAAAAACACACTTTGTTTTTGATCATCTGGCCATTCTCCATAGGATTATTGCTTTAACAGTATCCAACGCCGAGTGGTGAGCAATGCGGGCTAGTTGTCTCGTTTGATGAATCCAGCCAGCGACAGGATCATTGGGCGCAATGCAGGTTCCTTGACCATGTCTGCAGCGACTTCCGCTGACAGCCATTTTCGCCCACGATGGGCTTCTTCCCAATCGTTCTCGGGAATTATTTCCTTGACCCGCATGGCGTACACCTGAACCTTACAGGTCGCGCCCCACTTGCTGTATTCGTATACACCCAATCGCGATTTACTAACAGCACCTCTTATCCCGGCCTCTTCGAACGCTTCTAGTGCCGCCGATTTCTGCGCAGACATACCGGGTTCATGTATGCCCTTCGGTACCACCCAATGATTGCGCTTACTCGACCTTACCAGCATGACCTGTATCTTATGTTTCTGCAGACGATACGGTATCACTGCTGATTGATCGTAATAATAGGCAGGGCGATTGCGTTTTTCCTTGCCTTTGGGCGCGGGAAATGGAAATTTTTTTGGCAGGTCATCTGGCCGGGTCAGCGACTTTAACTGCGCACAGTCGAACCCCAGCTTTTTCCAATTACCCGGCATAACCAAACGTGCCAGGGTTGCTGCCGGCAACAGTTTGCCATCGTCAGGTGTCGGTACATTACCACCCAGCAGATACAGCAGCAATTCGGTGAGTCCGGGATTATGACCAACCAATAGCACCCGTTGCTTTTTTTTCGGACAATCAGCCAACACATCGAGGTGAGACTTGATGCTGGCTTTGTATAAACGCTTGTCGGTCACAATCGCCGCAGAATCCTGGCCCGAGGCCTTGCATAATTTCTGTGCGGATACAAGAGCACGTTCGGCAGGCGAGCTGACAATGTAATCCGGTCTGATATCCTTTTGCCACAACCAGGCACCCATACGTTGCGCTCCGCGCTTGCCCTTGTCAGTTATCGGTCGAAGAAAATCGTCAAGCTTGGATGCGGTCACGGCTTTGCCGTGCCGAAAGATCAATAGTTCACGCGCCACTAGGGATTACCTTTCAATTTGTTTTAGTTAAATACGTTTGGTGTTCAGTCCATTAACTTTTCGCCACACAGCGCAGTCAGGCGTTTAAAATCGACGCGTCCCGTAGCCTCGTAAACCGCGACGTGCTCCAATGCTGCAAGATAAGCAGCTGCGTCTGGCATCGCATCGTCAGTGTTAAACAAGCCCGAGGCATCAAGATAAAACGGACCTGAGGGTTTCAAAATAGCTGCCAGAAGGTCCTGGCGCTGTGTGATATCTACCTGCTCGAGCTGTAAGGGTTCGGCGCTGTCATGCTGCCAGTTCAACACCAGGAATCGATTCAATTCCGTTTCGTGCAGGATGCGATCAGGCCCGTAAAGAGCACTGATGTCAACATCATATTTCTGCTCGAGTTTCCATAATTCACGCGCATTCATCTGCAACAGCTTTTCGCGCATTGGCGCTGCGATCAGTGGAAACAGCCTCGCGTTGTTCACAATTGTGCCCGGGTTGATGCGTGGTAACTTGGGAATACCGACGGCCTGGGTCGTTGTTTGCTGCTTGCGTATACATAAGCGGTCATTGGTGACGTACGTGGTTGCCTCATCTTCGAGTAGGTTCAGCATCAGCGTTGACTTACCCCCACCAGAAAGACCGGCGATGGCTAAGCCATGATGCTGACGGGACAGCGCGGCCGCGTGGCACAACAAATAACCATCCTTCTGCAACCAGTTCAGAAACTGCGAGTTGATGAAATTGATCACCTGATTGTCATACTCGAGACAGGGACCCGCGGCAATCAGGGTTTGTGCACTTTGCAAAAACAGCATACCGGTACGCACTTTACGTACCACCCTGCCATCAGACAAATCATAAATCGCATCCTTGCGACCGGTTTTACCAGGCTCGCGTTTCCAGTCAACGAACGCCAAGCCAGTGTCGACTATGTCACGCTCAATCGCAATCACTTCACCCTGCGTTTGCTCACAGGAACGTTCCACAACATGCGCAAAATAAATTTGCATGCGCTCGATAAGGGCTGCAGAGTTACTACGTATCGCCAGCCGATAATTCTGCAGTCGTAGACACAGCCTCTCTGGCAGCAGCGGATACGCATCGAGCAACATCGTTTTGATCTGAGAGATATCGTCCATCACGGCACCCGTATCAGGCTAGCTGTTTAAGTACATAGTCAACATAGCGTTCGGCCACATTGATGCCCAGGCCTTCTTTAGCACCTCGAAAACCGCCAAACGCCGACACTTCGAATACCACCGGCCCCTGCTCGGTTTCCGCCATATCGACCGTGGTGTAGTCCATATTGAAGAGCGCTTGGGCACGCCGCGCTATTTCGATCCAACTCGCGTCCGGCTCGGCCATTGCATAACGACCGCCATGCAGTATGGTCGTGTTCCACGAGTCGCCTTCAGAAACCCTGGCGTAGGCACCCAGATATTCCCCCCCGAGAAATACCAAGCCGAGGTCACGACCCGGCAACCGCATTTTTTTCTGGACGTACATCATCGGATTATAGTTATGAAAGGCCTCAATTTTTTGCTGTCGCTCGGATTCAGGCATATCTGCATCAACGATCATCATACCCCGCGCCTTGGTGGAGAATAACGGTTTGAACACTGCGCTGCCAAATTTCCCTACCACGGATTCTGCCTGAGTAGTGTCTTCGGTTATCAATGTCGGCGGCATAGGAATACCGGCGTTCGCCAGCGTCATTGTGCAACTCAGTCTGTCGATTAGACGCAACATGCTCAGTGCCGGACTGAAAACACGTACACCTCTATTCTCGGCAGCACGCAGCAACTCAAGACGATCGATCGAGTTGGGATTGTATTCACGGCTGATCTTTTTCACAATCAGCGCATCGAATTGACAGAGGTCGAGACCACGGTAATGCAGTCGAGAGGCTGTTAGATCGAGCGCAACTTTGTTCATATCGACAACCAGCCGTGTTCCAGTTCGAACTTCAACGGCATCTGCCAGGGTCTCGGTCGACCATTTGCCTGGCAAACCAACGACACCAATCTTGATATCAGCCACAGAAAACCTCCTCTATCGGTACGCGATAGGTGTTGTAGGAATTGGACTCAAGATTCACCAGTTGTTCGAGTAGATAGCGCGCTCGCAAGAACATGCCACGCGCTAGATTACGATCGAGTATAAACCGCGTTGAAGTCGCCAATGATCGCACAAGCCCGAGCGCGAGACGTAATTCGAAGCTATTGTCGCTATTTCTGTCGGCAAACTCTGCGGCTGTCCGATAAAAACTGCAGATGACGGCGGCGATACGCCTACGAATAATCGGGTCCAGCACTTGTAGGCGGTAATTTGAAACCATGAACACCGATACATCCTGGACGTAATCCATGTAGCGGGACCGATGCAGGTCAACGTAGCGTAACTGCCTGTTTTCGCTATCGTATAGGATATTGTCGATATTGAAGTCACCATGAATATAAACGGAAAACGGCGCTGCTAGATCGGCTTCCATTTCAGCCGCCCGCTTTGCCAAGAAATCAAACGAGGGCACTTTATAACCACATAGGCTCTGTGTATCATCCTGAAACTCGGGATGCACCGCATAAACATCGGCCATACGTTTATCGAGTTGCTGCATGAATTCGGCTGAGACAGGTTTTTCAGCCAGTGTTTCGGTCCATACGCTGTGCAGTGTTGTGCCGAGTTCTTGTAGTGCTTCGTCCAGCAGTTCAGCCGATTCATTCAACACGATCCGCTCGAAGGTAAGGCCTGAGAGGTGTTCGATTAACAGCGATGCCGATTTGCCTTTCTTCCGCCAGGACAAAATTTGTGGCGCCAGGCCCGGGAACACATCATGCCAGCTCTCCACACCCTTGCGTTCGCGCATCAGCTTTTCAGTCTGGCCTTGCTTAAAAATGGCGGTATAGGTTCCGCTGTCACCGTCAGGTAGCTGTATACTGGAGATGGCGGCACCGGAACGTGTCTCGGCAACGTTTTCTATCTGCAGCGCCTCCGGCTCCGCGTTCTCTGTAATCTTGCTGATCGATGCCTGCATAGCCTGAAATCGCGTGGTATCCATGACCATACCCAAATTAGTGGAAATAATCGCTTCACTGATGTTGAGCAAACTATCACCCATGCGTTCGATTGCGTACGCACTGAAGGAAATCGACAACAGATTTTCTGCATCAGAGGTGTCGCGCAAAGAAGCAGCATTCTTTTTCAGCAGCTTTCGAAACTTACGATCAAGCCTGTCGTGGGTGCGGCCGATTTTTATCGCGAGCTGGGTATCATTCTCAAACAAGGCCGTCGGTACCATAGTCAAGGCTTCGATGACGATATCGAGCTGTGATAACAACTTTGGAAAATTTGCATTCCGGGGATCTTCAAGATACAGCGATTGGGTCACAAAATCCTCGCCAAGATCAGCGATGCGTTCCAACTCGGTTGCAATGATATCGATAGCTCGCAGCTGCGATAGCTCGGGTGTGTCCTGATTGTCCATTTCAACTATATAGCGATAACAGGCATCGTGTATACGTTGCTTCAGCCTGGTTATGTAGCCATTGCGATTGAATATCGTTTCCGCTGCCTCTGGCGTAGTATCATCCAGATAGGTTTTGATACCGTCAAGCCGGGCAATCACTTCAGTTTGAAGAAATTCGAGGTTATGCCGAATGCTTTGTTGCAATTCCATGTTAACTAGCCCGCATTTCTAACCAGGATCACGGGAGCAGGCGCAGGACGGAGCCCGCCTGGTGCGAAATCCGGGCTAAAATAACTGTCCGACATAGACACGAGGTTCGTACTGCTTGATTAATAAATTAACATAATCTGCTGGAACAAGGTTAAGCCCGGCGAGATCATTGATAGGTACCCACAAGACGTCAACCTGATGTTTATCCGGCCGAGGACCGTTACGCGGCTCGTAATCCGGTGTCACGGTACAGGCAAATAGAAACTCGAGCAAGTGCCGTGTCGTCGGTGGGTTTGTCTGCCGTGGCTTGAAATAGTCACCGACGAACATCAGGTCGATGACTTCGATCCGCGTCCCTATTTCTTCTTCACATTCGCGTTGCAGCGCATCAATGAGGCGTTCGCCGTGCTCCTGCGCACCGCCGGGTAAGGCGTACCGTTCAGCACCGTTATCGTCGACCTTAAGTTGTAGCAGTACCAAGTCATCTTTAGTGATGACTGCACGCACAGCGTTGCGAATGCCGGGAACCAGGTTTTCAATCATGATTTAGTCAATGCGAATACACACAGCGGTAACTGAATCAGCCAAAGAAAGAGATTCGAATTTGTCGGTCTTCTCAACAGTGGATAGTAAAAGACACGGTTTGAATACACGGCTTCGGCTTCATAACTCGACTGATTCGGCAGACTGGCTGCCTCGCCGTTTCATCTTGGCAGCGTCGTTACGCTGAGATTCGAGTTCGCGAAAATAATTGTCGTCGATGTCATTGGTCACGTAATTGCCATTAAAACAGGAACAATCAAAATCGGCTAGATTATCGTTGCCTTTACGTACCGCGTCGACGAGATCGTTTAAATCCTGATAGATCAACCAATCGGCACCAATGACATCAGCGATTTCTTTCACCGTGCGATTATGGGCGACAAACTCTTCTGGAGCAGGCATATCGATACCGTAGACATTGGGGTAGCGTACCGGCGGCGCTGCTGATGCCATGTAAACCTTGTTGGCGCCGGCTTCACGTGCCATCTGTATAATCTGCTCCGATGTCGTGCCGCGAACAATGGAATCATCGACCAGCAACACATTCTTGCCCTGAAATTCAAGGTCGATTGCATTCAGTTTCTGTCGCACCGATTTCTTGCGCTCAATTTGGCCAGGCATGATGAAGGTACGGCCAATGTAACGGTTTTTAATAAAACCTTCCCGATACTTCACGTTGAGGTGGAATGCAACTTCCAGCGCCGAGGTGCGGCTAGTGTCAGGTATTGGTATCACGACATCGATGTCGTGATTCGGATGCTCGCGCAATATCTTCTTTACCAGCCGCTGCCCCATGCGCAAGCGCGCTTTATACACGGAAACATCATCCATAATCGAATCGGGTCGTGCAAAATATACAAACTCGAAAATACAGGGTACCGGGTGTGGATTGTCAGCACATTGACGCGTGTGTAGTTCACCGCTCTGTTCAACGAATACGGCTTCGCCTGGCATCAAATCCCGCACCAGTTCGAAACCCTGCGCCTGTAAGGCAACGCTTTCGGATGCAATCATATAATCGGTACCCGCCGGGGCTTCACGCTTGCCGTAGACAGCAGGCCGTATCCCATTGGGATCACGAAACGCGAGCACGCCTTTGCCAACGATCATCGCGATGACCGCGTAGCCGCCCTTACATCGTTTATGCACCGCCTTCACCGCTGCGAAGACATCTTCAATATCAAAGTCGGGTTTGGCCAGCAACTGCAGCTCGTGTGCGAATACATTGAGCAACGCTTCTGTATCGGATTCAGTATTGAGATGGCGCATATCATCCAGAAACAGTTGTTCCTTGAGCGCGCCTGTATTGGTCAGATTGCCGTTATGGGCTAGCGCAATACCGTACGGTGAGTTCACATAAAATGGCTGTGCTTCAAGCGACGAGGAACAACCAGCGGTCGGATAACGGACATGACCGATACCCATATTGCCCCGCAATCGCTCCATATGCTGTTTGAAGAACACATCACGCACCAAGCCATTACCTTTGCGCATGAAGAACTTGTCTTCCTCACAGGTCATAATGCCTGCAGCATCTTGTCCTCTATGCTGCAGCACCGACAGGGATTCGTACAAGTCCAGATTGACCTGCGAGTGGCCGACAATGCCAACGATACCACACATCAGCTAGACCATACCTTTATCATAGGTCACGTCCATATTTGGAATATAATCTTGCATCCAGATCACACAGTCCTCGAAACGTTCCAGCACCATCGATTGTTGCCACCAATCCTGCTGAGGCAGTTGCGGGAAATGTCCGCCGACAATCACGAAAATGGCTATGATGATTGCACCCCTGAGGATGCCGAACCCTATACCCAACACCCTGTCGAGGCTGGTCAGACCCGTCTTGATCAGCAGGCGAGAAACCAGGTGTGCGACTACCGAACCGAGAATGAAGATAAGAATAAACAGGGAGGCAAAGGATATCGCTTGGCGAGCCGCTTCTGATTCAAACGCCGTTGGCAGCATTGGTGCCAGTTTTGGTGCAAATGTGGCTGCAATCCAGGTCGCAATGATCCATTTGGCGAGCGATATCGATTCTTGCATGAAACCGCGCAACAAGCCGAAAATCGCTGACAGTACGATTACAAATATGATGATAACATCGACGACGGTCATTAATATTACGGTTACAGCTGATCAAGATCGAATTATACGCGTTCGAGATTAAGGAATAAACAACGATTTAGCGCGCCTAATCCCGTCTTCAACCGGCAGAGAACGCATTCACTTTGGGTTAGCCCGTAATTGCCCCTGATCAGGGATGATTGACGATGAAACCATCCAGGCCCTGCTCTTTGCTCAAGGCTTTTTTCATTTTCTCAAGCCTGTTCATATCGAGCTCGGGACCAATACGAACACGATAGCTGGTTTTGCCATTCCTGGTGCGCGTCTCAACATAGGCGGAATAGCCTTTTTTGCGTAATTTATCCCGCAAAGCATAGGCGTTGTCTTTGACTGTCACGGTAGAAACCTGCAGCGCAAAGGCCTTGACCGGCCGTTCTGGCGCAGCCGATGATATGGGCGTTTCAGTTTTGGCAGGCGCTGTCGGCGCGGATGCTGTCTTTAGGTCTGGTACTTTTGTTTTCGGTTTAAACTCTTTCACCGGCGGGAATTCTGGCGCAGCCGGCATTTCAATACTGCGTTCTTGACGCGATTTGTAGCCCGAGCCATCCAATAAGACCGGGATAAAAATCACTCCTAACGCCACCAATAAAACGGCGCCTATCAATCGTTGTTGCAATGATTTATCCAAGAGCTCCTGAACCCGACAATTACTGTTATGTTATTGTTGACGCGCGAAAAACCGCATGGCTTCGGCTACTGTGTAGAACGATCCGAAGACTATAATTCTGTCATCCTCATTTACCGTTGTGAATGCCCGCGTACAGGCGTCAGCAATTGTGGATGCCGCACTGAGTTTAACATCAGCGGCCAGCTGTTCAACTATGCCGGCCATCTCACTGGCAGGCAGACCACGTGCTTCGGATTCGAGTCCGGCCGTGTACCAGTAGTCAACCTCTCCAAGCAATAATGCAATGACATCCGCTACCGCCTTATCGGCCAGCATCGCGATGATAGCATGCGTCTCGCCGCCACAAGTTTGCGATCTTAGTTGCGAGGCCAGTGCTGCAGCAGCCTGTGGATTGTGTGCCACATCAACGATGACGAGCGGCTTCTGCCGGATGATCTGAAACCGTCCGGGCAAGCGCACCCGGCGCAATCCCTGTTTGATGTCTTCATCGCCCGGCCAATATTGCTGCAATGACTTGATCGCGATAACGGCTGTTGCCGCATTATTCAGCTGAAAGTCACCGGCCAATGCCGGCAAGGGCAGCTGGTCGATCGTTTGGTCAACTGCAGCAACACTCCAGTTATCGTCCTGCCGTTCGACCCGAAAGTCCCGACCTATCCGTTTCAAGTCCACCTGTAGATTTGTCGCTGTTTCGAGCAAGGATTGAGGTGGATTGGGGTCACCACATACAGCCGGTCGATGCGCTCTCATCACACCGGCCTTTTCCTGGCCAATGGCCTCGCGGTTTGAACCCAACCAGTCCGTATGGTCGATCGCGATGGTCGTAATGACGGCGACATCCGGATCCATAACATTGACGGCATCGAGACGGGCGCCAAGGCCAATTTCCATGATAACCAGTTCCGGTTCCGCTGTACTAAATATATCTATCGCTGCCAGGGTACCAAACTCAAAATAGGTAAGCGCGAAATCAGCACGTGCCTGATCCACGCGTTCGAAGGCCATGCATAGACTTTGATCATCGATTTCCTTTCCGTTGATACGTATGCGCTCGTTGTAACGCAATAAATGTGGTGAGGTGTAGCAGCATACCCGACGCCCCCCCGCCAGAGCGATAGCTTCGAGATAGGCAACCACCGAGCCCTTACCATTGGTACCCGCGACGCTGATTAACGGACAACTGAAATGCGTACCGTGGCCCAAGCGCTGCAGCACCTGACTGACGCGCTCCAGGCCAAGATCGATTTCTTTGGGGTTGAGACTTTCCTGCCAGGAAAGCCATTCGTCTAGCGTTTGAAATCGCATTAGACGACGATCACAAAGCGGATAACGACATCGAGGACTACAATCAAAACGATTTTAGGTGCTAAGCAGCGCAAGCCAACGATTCGCGGCTAAAGCCGCTCCTACGGATCTTGCTGGTGTGGATGAATCGAATAACGCAGGTGCGGCTTCAGCCGCGAACAGGAACCGAGCTATCGCGAAATCATGTCTATTGCTACATTCGACAATAAGATTTACTGTCATCACCATGATGATTGCTCTGGTCTCACCATTATCCGGGATAGCAATGAGCACAAGCTGCTATAGTCCCAATCCTGTTTCGACCTAACCCTTAGGCTCTTCAGGCTCTTCAGGCTCTTCAGGCACTGCAGGCTCTTGCGGCGCCTGCAGTGCGGGAGTCTGAGTCTGGATAGCAGGCTTTCTTCTCAGCATCAACAGTAGGCTGGAGATACGATCACGCAAATCACGTCGATCGACAATCATGTCAACAGCGCCATGTTGCAACAGAAATTCACTGCGCTGGAAACCTTCCGGCAGTTTTTCACGTACCGTCTGTTCGATTACTCTGGGACCGGCAAACCCGATCAATGCCCCTGGTTCTGCAATATTGATATCACCCAGCATGGCAAAACTAGCCGACACACCACCCATGGTTGGATCGGTCAAGACAGAAATAAATGGCACTTTCTGCCTAGCCACCCGCGCCAGCACGGCACTAGTCTTCGCCATCTGCATCAACGAAAACAACGCTTCCTGCATACGTGCACCTCCAGAGGCCGAGAAACATACCAGCGGGATCCCCTCAGCGAGAGATACCTTGGCTGCCTGTACGAACCGTTCACCTACAACGGAGCCCATGGAGCCACCCATGAAACGAAAATCAAACGACGCGACGACGACGTCGACACCCTTGACCTTGCCCTTATAAACGATCAACGCATCTTTTTCATCGGTATTTTTTTGCGCCTGCAGCAATCGGTCTTTGTATTTCTTGCTGTCTTTGAACTTGAGCACATCTACCGGTATAAATTCAGCACCGATTTCTTCACGCGGCGACTCGTCGAGAAAAATATCCAGACGGCGGCGACCGTAGACGCGCATATGATGATTGCACTTCGGACACACATACTGGTTGCGCTCGAGTTCGGCACGATAAAGAACGGCATTGCAGGCGGTACACTTGGACCAAATACCTTCAGGTACAGCACGCTTGGTGCCACCATCTGTCCGAATCCGTGAGGGCATCAGTTTTTCGAACCAGCTCATTTGTAGACCTCCTGTAATCAGGCCGTTCTTGTTTTCTCTACTGCTGGGACCGCGTCCATTGCCGCACGCATGGAACTCAACAGCTCAGACACATCATTGATCACGTGCTGCGTCTGTTCGGGACTGTGTTGTTGATGCACAGCCATACGTTTAACTATAGCACTCCCGACGACAACCGCATCAGAGCAGGCCGAAATCTGGGCTGCGGCCTGCGCATCGCTGATGCCAAAGCCGACACCGATAGGCAAGTCGATTTTCTTGCGAATACTATCGACTTTTTCTCTGACATCGGCCACATCGAGATTGGCCGCACCAGTGACGCCCTTTAATGATACATAGTAGACAAATCCACTGGCAACCGATCCGATTTTCGCAATACGTTGCTCTGTGCTGGTCGGCGCAATCAGAAAAACTGGATCGAGCTTCTTGCTGTCGAGTGCGGCAAGATAATCCGACGCTTCCTCCGGCGGCATATCCACGGTGATAACCCCATCGATGCCAGCCTCCGCGGCCTGCCTCGCAAAATTGACATAGCCGGCGACTTCGATCAGATTGAGATAGCCCATCATGACGATCGGCGTATTGTCATCAAGCTTGCGGAACTCGCTCACCACGCTGAAAACATCATTCAGCGTGATATTGAATTCCAGCGCGCGTTCGGCAGCTGCCTGAATCACCGGGCCATCTGCCATCGGATCGGAAAACGGGGCGCCGAGCTCGATAACATCGGCACCGGCTTCAACCATCGCGTGCATCAACGGCACCGTGACCTCAGGGTGGGGATCACCGGTCATGATATACGGGATCAGCGCCTTGCGGTTTTCCACTCGCAACCGTTCGAAACAGGTCCGCAGCCGACTCACAGCCGCATACCTTCGATTCTGGCAATCGTATTGATATCCTTATCCCCACGGCCAGACAGGTTGATAATCAGACTTTGCTCAGGGCTCATCCGCGCCGCCTGTTGCAGCGCAAATGCAACTGCATGACTCGATTCGAGCGCCGGTATAATACCTTCGATGCGCGTCAGCTGGTGGAATGCCCGCAAGGCTTCGGCATCAGTGATTGCCGTATATGTTACCCGTCCAATGTCCTTCAACCATGAATGCTCTGGCCCTACCCCCGGGTAGTCCAAGCCGGCCGAGACCGAGTGGGTTTCGATGATCTGCCCACTCCTGTCCTCCATCAGATAGGTCCGGTTCCCGTGTAACACGCCGGGTTCACCCGCGCACAGCGGCGCCGCATGATGGCCAGTTTCAAGGCCATCACCCGCCGCCTCTACGCCGTACATCGCAACTGACTCGTCATCCAGAAACGGATGAAACAGTCCAATGGCGTTGGAGCCACCACCGACGCAGGCGACCAGCGCATCCGGTAGCCGACCCGTCAGCTCAAGAATCTGGCTGCGTGCTTCACGACCGATTACGGACTGGAAGTCCCTGACCATCTGAGGATACGGGTGCGGACCGGCAACGGTACCGATGATGTAGAAGGTGTTATCGACATTCGTAACCCAATCACGCATAGCCTCGTTGAGCGCATCCTTCAGCGTTCTGGATCCCGAAGTGACCGGAACGACGTCAGCCCCGAGTAATTTCAT
>JABDQW010000133.1 GCA_013042055.1 Gammaproteobacteria bacterium
AGAAATGTGTTGTCTCTTTCGGCGATGGCCGCGACGGTCACATGGGGTTTCCAGATCGTCATAGCGATTTGCCTTGGCGTCTCGAGCGTTGTTTTCTGACGGCGTATACCCAGAACCGACTGACCGCCAGATAACCCAGCAAGCTGCTGCTGGTGGCGAGGATCAGACAACCCGTCAGAAACGGCTTCCAACTGCTGGCAAGCTCACTGGTCAGCCAGTAAAAGCTAAGCTCGAATTCAAAATCTTGCGGTGGTGTGCCGATCACCCAAGTTCCTACCAGATAGGCGAAGTAGAACATCGGTGTAATGGTCACGGGGTTGGTAATCCAGACCAGCGTGACCGACAGTGCGAGATTGGTACGAAATACTATCGCAGCGGCAGCTGCCAAGACCATCTGCAAAGGCATCGGTACCCAGGCAAAAAACAGACCGACGGCGAACGCGCCCGCCATCGAGCGCCGGTTGATGTGCCACAAATTTGGTTCGTGTAGCGCATCCCCAAAAATCTGCAGGTATCTATGTTCTTTTACCTGCGTATGGTTGGGCATGAAGCGTTTGAAGAATTTGCGTGGCATCAGCTCAGTCTAGGTGGTAATGCTGCGTAAATCAGGATGTGATCTAAATGCAATCGGCGTAAATTATCGTCTTAAATGCAATTATAGGCAAACGCGTGCTAGCCCGGATGTTGCACGAAGGCGGATATGCAATGTTGCGGATTTGTACGCTCGAAACGCTAAGGTATTGTTTGGTTACAGTTTGTCCTATTCATGTAACATTCGGGCTGGCCGATTGGCGGTGGCGCTCGATTAGAGGAACAGGGAATGTTTTCTATCGCACTGTGCTTTCTCGCTGGGATTTTGAGTCTCAACCTGTGCTCAGATTTGCCAGGTCAACTCACATACGTTGTGTTCGCCGTACTCGCGGCTGCTAGTTGGTTGTCCAGACGACTTCGTTATGCCGTGATTTGTCGCGCACTGACGATCGTTGTCTTCGGTATCTGTTGGGCGCAGCTTCACGCAAGCCATTATCTGGCCCGTGTGCTTCCCGAGACGCTGGCAGGCACAGACCTTTTAGTCACAGGGCGTATCGATGACATTCCAGTTACAAACGCAAACGTGCAACGCTTTTTCGTCGATATCGACCGGTTCGAAGACGATCAGTACGAAAGGCCGTTACCTAAACGTATCAAATTGAGCTGGTACGACGGCGAGCCGGTACGCGCAGGTGAGACGTGGCGATTCAACGTTCGGCTCAAACCACCTCATGGTTTCCTCAATCCCGGTGGTTTTGATTATGAAGCCTGGCTGATGCAAAACGGTGTCCACGCCACCGGCTATGTCCGCAACGGCGAAGTCAATCGCAAGCTGACAACCGCTGCCGCGTACGACAGTGCCGCCATGCGTCAGCACATTGCCGAGCGCGTAAGCACGCTGCTTGGGGATTCGGCGTTCACGGGTTTGATCACCGCGCTCGCCGTGGGTGACCGCTCGGCAATCGAGCAAGATCAATGGCAGGTGCTGATCAACAGCGGTACTAATCATTTGATGGCGATTTCCGGTTTGCACATCGGGCTGGCCGCCGCCTTTGGCTACTGGTTGTGTCGTTGGCTGGTGCCTGTCCGGCTCATGTATTGGATACCGGCGCAACACGCGGCGATGCTGGGTGCGCTGGCGTTTGCGCTGATTTACGCCATGTTGGCCGGTTTTGCGATACCCACGCAACGAGCCGTGCTGATGCTGATCTGCACCGTGGGCGCGTTGCTGCTGAGACGTCGGTCGCGACCCCATAATGTGCTAGCGTTTGCTCTGATCATCGTGTTGCTATGGGATCCGGCATCGGTCTTGTCGGCCGGTTTCTGGTTTTCCTTCCTGGCTGTTGCCGCGATTTTTTATACGCTTGCTGGACCTTGGGCGCAATCCCGCTGGTTCAAATGGGTGTGGCTGCAACTTGTTATCGCGCTGTCATTATCGCCGCTGTCGCTGTTCATGTTTCAGCAGACTTCATTGGTGGCACCGTTGGCCAACCTGATCATGGTGCCTTATGTCAGTTTTCTCGTGGTACCGATGGTTTTGATCGGAGTGCTGATGTTGCCATGGACGACAGCGGCGAGCGGTCTGTTTTTTAGTGCCGCCGAGGTGTTGTTCAGCTACATTTGGCCAGTATTACAGTGGTTGGCTGCGTTGCCATACTCGCATTGGCTCAAAGCGCAGCCCGGAATCGCACTGACGCTGTTGGCGTTGATGGGCGTGGCAATTCTACTAGCACCCGGCGTGCGTCTGTGGCGAGCTGCGGGTGTCCTATTGCTGTTACCGGCCGCGACCTGGCAGCCGCAGGTGCCTGCAACAGGCGCTTACGAGTTGCACGTTCTCGATGTCGGCCAGGGATTGGCTATCGTTATCAGAACCCAGGCCCATACCCTGGTGTATGACACCGGCGCGCGTTTCAGTAGCAGCTTCGACAGCGGTAGGGCGGTGTTGCTTCCCTTTTTGACCAACAAAGGCGTCGATAACATCGATCTTTTACTGATCAGCCATGGTGACGGTGACCATATCGGTGGCGCGGCATCCGTGCTACAAGTTTACCCGCAAACGCCTGTACTGGGACAGGGTATAGAATCCTTAAATGCAGCGCATTCTGCCTATTGCGCCGCTGGCCAGCGTTGGGTGTGGGATGAAGTCGTATTTACGCTGCTACATCCCGATGACACGGGCTACACGCTGAGTAATAACCGTTCCTGTGTGTTGAAGGTGGAAGGACAGGGTGGCTCGGTACTGATCGCCGGCGATATCGAGAAAAAGGTCGAACGCCGGCTGTTGTCTCGTCATCGGCAGGCGCTGTCGGCGGATATACTGATCGCACCGCATCACGGCAGTAGTACCTCGTCCAGTCGGGATTTTATTCACGCGGTATCGCCTCAGATCGTGATATTTGCAGCTGGTTACCGTAATCGCTACAAATTTCCAACGGCCGAAGTCGCTGCGCGCTATACCAAATTTGGCAGCTCGATGGTGATGACCGGACACAGTGGTGCAGTCAGCATCGATCTGCATCCGCAGCGCGGTATCGACGGCCTGCAACGCTACCGGGATAGCCACAGAAAATACTGGCGCCACGTGCCGCCGAAGCTTCGCCAAGAGGGCTAATTTCAAGTATCATAGACCCGTACACGGGCCTTGCCCGTCAATAATTATAAACATAAAGTAAACAGGTGGTATGTGTTTGAGTTAGTGAAATCCGGTGGCTGGTTGATGCTGCCAATCATTGTTTGTTCCGTCATTTCTGTTTCTATCATAGTCGAGCGCTTCTGGAGCTTGCAACGTGAGAAGGTCCTACCCAGGCATCTGGTGGCATCGGTCTGGCACATGATCAAGACCGGCAAGCTCGATACCTCCAAAATCGAGGAGGTCGGAAGGCAGTCAGCACTTGGTAAAGTTCTGACCGCTGGTATCAATAATCGGCAATACAAACGCGAACGTATCAAGGAGAGTATTGAGGAACGTGGCCGTGAGGTTGTGCATGATCTCGAGCGTTTTCTCAATCCCTTGGGAACGATTGCGTCGATTTCGCCGTTATTGGGCTTGCTCGGCACAGTGGTCGGGATGATCAAGGTCTTCACTGCGATCACAACCCACGGGGTGGGTAATCCCGCTGTACTCGCCAACGGTATTTCACAGGCGATGATTACCACCGCAGCAGGTTTATCAGTCGCCATTATAAGCCTGATTTTCTACCGTTACTTCAGGCGTCGTGTCGATACCATCGTCGTCGAAATCGAGCGTGAAGCCATCAAGATGGTCGATGTTATTCACAAGAACCGTGAACAAACCGCATGAACCTTAGACCTGAAAGAACCGATCAACGGGTCGACATCAATCTTACGCCATTGATTGATGTGGTTTTTCTGTTGCTGATCTTTTTCATGGTATCCACGACCTTCGATCGCCATGCGAATCTCAAGGTCGAGTTACCGGAAGCAAGCGCGACTATATCGCAACAGCAGCAGGATCCCGTGGTGATATCCATCGATGCTGATGGGAATTATTTCATCAACGACCGACAACTCGTAAATACAACGCTGGAAACCCTGAAGATTGCGTTACGCAAAACGGTAGCCGATAAAGAAAAAGATGTGCCGCTGGTTCTGCGCGCCGATGCGACAACCCCGCATCAATCCGTGGTCAGGGCTATGGATGCAGCTGCCCAGTTGGGTTTGACCCGCCTCTCGATCGCGACCGTTGAAGTCAACTGATTCTCTATCCGTACCCCTGATGAGTATCGGCACGAGCGTCCACCCAGAAGCAGGACAATACTACCGGCGCCTGTTGGCTCTGGCACTTGTTCACTGGAAAATGTTTGCCATCTCGATTATCGGTATGATTCTGGTGGCGGGAACGGACACCGCGATCGCGGCCTATATGAAACCATTGATGGATGATGGCTTCGTTGACCGCGATCCAGAAACCATACGCCTGCTGCCCTTGGTGTTAATCGCGATTTTTGTCGTTCGCGTGTTCGCGATGTTCATCTCCATGTACTGCATCAGCTGGGTCGGGCGCAAAGTGATCATGGTGCTGCGGCAGAGAATGTTTAGCAAGTTACTGTTGTTACCCAAAGATTTCTATGACAGCGCCACCAGCGGTGAGATCATTTCCAAATTCACCTTCGATGTTGAACAAGTCGCCAATGCAGCGACCAAGGCTATCACGATCGTTATCCGCGATACCTTCACTGTTATCGGTATTCTAACCTGGATGTTCTATTTGAGCGTGTCTTTAACCTTGGTATTGCTCACCACCGCACCACTGATCGCAATCTTGATCAGCTTTGTGACGAAAAAATTCAGGAAATTGAGTAAGCGCATTCAAAGCAGCATCGGCGATGTTTCCCGGATTGTCGAGGAGTCCATCAAAGCGCAAATCGTCGTGAAAGTATTCGGCGGGCGCGTTTATGAGGAGTCCCAGTTTGAAAAAATCAATGACCAGAACCGCCGACAGAATATGCGCATGATCGCAACGCAGGCGCTGAGTACGCCGACGATACGTTTGATCGTGGGTATCGGCCTGGCGGCGATTATTTTTTTAGTGACCCGAGACGATGCGATGAGTATCGTCACACCTGGAACCTTTGCTTCCTACATGGTGTCACTGACTTTTCTGTTCGGTCCGGTCAAAAGGCTGGCTGACGTCAATGTCGACCTGCAAAGAGGGATTGCAGCAGCGGAGAGCGTGTTCAAGCTGACTGATCTGGTCGATGAGCGTGACGATGGTGACTATGCCACGGAGCGCGTTCGTGGCGACATTGTTTTCAGTCACGTCCATTTTCGCTATCACGGCGCCAAGGACGACGCGTTGACCAATATTAATATCGGTATCCATGCAGGTGAGACGGTTGCCTTTGTCGGGCGCTCAGGGAGTGGTAAATCAACGCTGCTCAACCTGTTACCCCGCTTATACGATGTTTCAGCGGGCACCATCACGCTCGATGGCCGGGACATACGCGACTACAAACTCGACAACCTGCGTAGCCACCTCGCCTTCGTTGGACAGGATGTGGTCCTGTTCAATGACACGGTGGCGCACAATATTGCCTACGGAAGCATGCGCGATGCTAGCATGGAACAAATAAAGCGAGCGGCGGAATCCGCGTACGCCGATAATTTCATCAACGAACTCAAACAGGGCTATCAGACGATTGTCGGAGAACGTGGTTTGATGCTGTCGGGTGGTCAGCGGCAACGGATTGCGATCGCACGTGCCTTACTGGCCAATGCGCCGATATTGATATTGGACGAGGCAACCTCAGCGCTGGACACTGAGTCCGAGCGGTTCATCCAAACGTCGCTAGACGAACTGATGAAATTGCGTACAACGCTGGTGATTGCGCACCGACTCTCCACCATCGAAAATGCCGACAGAATCGTCGTACTCGATGATGGCAAAATTGTTGAGAGCGGCACGCACCAGCAACTGCTGGATAACAACGGTCATTATGCCGCGCTTTATCAGCTGCAGTTTGCTTCTCAGGATTGATGAAACGACTGGACCACTACTGGTATAGCCAGAATCCGCTTGTCTGGGCGTTGTTGCCGTTATCCTGGCTGTTTTGCGCTGTCGCGACGATCCGACGCTATTGCTATACCAATGGCTGGCTGCAAAGTGAGGGTGTGCCGGTGCCCGTGGTTGTGGTCGGAAATTTGACCGTTGGCGGCACGGGTAAAACGCCGCTGATCATCGGGCTGTGTCATTACCTGACTCAGCAGGGTTTCAAACCGGGGATTGTCAGCCGTGGCTATGGCGCCGCTATCCGTGGTACCCATGCCGTCCGTAGCGATGACAGCGCGGCTGCGTGCGGGGATGAGCCTGTGTTAATCAAACAGCGGACTGACCGTCCCGTCGTGATTGGCCGGGACAGAGTGGCCGCGGTTAACAGACTGTTGGCTGAAAACGATTGCGATGTGGTTCTCAGTGATGACGGCATGCAACACTACCGCTTACACCGGAATATTGAAATCGCTGTGATCGATACAGACCGAAAATTCGGTAATGGATACTGTCTACCGGCGGGCCCATTGCGTGAGGCTAAAGCCAGGCTAAACGCAGTCGATATGATCGTACATCATGGAAACAGCCTGTATAATTATCATTTTTCACTCGAATTTGACGATGCCGTTAACCTGGTGACCGGGGAGCGAAAGTCGCTCGCGTCTTTTCATAGCTCGAGCGTGCATGCGGTGGCTGGCATCGGACACCCGCAGCGATTTTTCAACCAATTACGCAAACAGGGGCTGGAGCTCAGCGAGCATGCTTTTCCGGACCACCATCGATTTCGAGCCGATGAGATACGGTTCGAGGACGGCCTGCCGGTACTGATGACGGAAAAGGATGCGGTAAAATGCGTGGCGCTACTAGCGGATAACGGATCTGTTGGCGTACTGGAACGGTGTTGGTCTGTACCGGTGAATGCAAAAATGTCAGAGCGGATAGGCCTGGACTTGATCACTTTAATCAAACACTGCCAATGAAGAAAAGTCTGCTGCAAATTCTGGCATGCCCGGTGTGCAAGGGTAAGCTTCGTTACAACAAGAAAACGCTCGAACTCGAGTGTTGCCATGATCAGCTAGCTTTCCCTGTCCGCGACGGGGTACCCATATTGCTGACGATGGATGCCCGACGTCTCTCAACGGAGAAACAATAAGCGAGCCGAGCCCGCATTTCTCACCAGGCGGCGTCGAATATTGATGCGGCAATGCCTCTGTGGAAAAACGTTAGAATGGTCAGAAATACAATGTGTTATTCAAGCATGCCTATCACGGTTCAGGCTGGTCTTCGCTTGCGCAAAGTCGTAGGGTGCGCCGAGCGCACCAGAACGGGCCACCAGACTGAAGATTCGCGGTGCGCACGGCGCACCCTACCGTCTCTTCCCCCAAGCCGTAGCGATGGCTACGCATTTCGCTTCGGAGCGGCGCTTTCTGCGCCTGCTCCCGCGATCCTGGTGAGAACTGCGGACTAGAACTGAATTTGATTCACCTTACTGTGAGGGACTGTGATGACAGAAGATTTTAAGATTGTAATTCCTGCACGCTATGAATCCAGCCGTTTTCCAGGAAAAGCATTGGCCGACATTCATGGCAAGCCGATGATTCAGCGGGTCTACGAAGCCGCCACGGAAGCCGGTGCCAGTGAAGTCATTATCGCGACCGACAGCACCATGATCGGTATGGCAGCAGAAGATTTTGGCGCCGCTGTGTGCATGACCTTGGAAGAGCATGAATCCGGAACCGATCGCTTGTGCGAGGTGGTCGAAAAGCTGGGTTGGCAAGATCAAACCGTGGTCGTGAATCTGCAAGGGGATGAGCCGTTAACGCCACCGGCAATTATCAAGCAGGTTGCGGTGAATTTAATCAAAAACCCGGAGGCGGACTGTGCGACCTTGTATACGGGACTAGCGGCCGAAGACGCTGCCGATCCGCACATCGTCAAGGTGGTCGCGGATGCCAATGGATTTGCGATGTATTTCAGCCGCTCTGTGATTCCTTACATCCGTGATCCTGATGATGCCGCTGTCGCCAGACTGATGTATAAACGACACTTGGGGCTGTACGCCTACAAGGTCGGTTTGCTCAGGGTGTTCCGCAGCATGAAGCACAGCGAACTCGAAATGGCTGAAAAGCTGGAACAGCTCAGATTGATGTGGCACGGCATGAAGATTCACGTCGCGCAAGCTTCGTCGATCCCCGGTCATGGGATCGATACGCCGGAAGATCTGGAACGCGTCAGGGCGGCCATTCTGCCGAATGCATGAGCGACATCAACCCTGCTAGCCATCTAGTGAGTAATAAGCTGACAGTGTTCGCAACCTGCCCACTCGGGGTGGAAGACCTGCTTGCGGAGGAATGCAGGCAGCAGGGTCTGGCCGATATCAGCACGACGCACGGTGGCGTGAGCGGCGATGGTGGCCTGGTCGATGCCTACCGTCTGTGTCTATGGTCGCGCGTTGCCAGCAGGGTACTATTAAAATTACACGAGTTTCCGATCACGGATTACGAGGACCTGTACAACGGCGTACAGGCAGTTGATTGGGATGCGCACTTGAAAGCCGACGGTAGTTTTGCTGTCGATGTGCACAGCACACACCAGCAGATCAATAACTCACATTATGCCACGCTAAAAATAAAGGATGCGGTTGCCGACCAATTCAGACACAAATACCGTCACCGGCCCGATGTAAAACGTGACAGGCCGGATATTCGTATCAACGCCTATGTCAACAGGCAAAACTGTATACTGTATCTGGACCTATCTGGCGAGGCGTTACACAAGCGCGGCTATCGCAAGCGGTCCAGCCTCGCGCCGTTAAAAGAGAACCTGGCTGCGGCCATATTGTTGCGTGCGCATTGGCCTCAAATGGCAGCTGAACACGTCCCCATGATCGACCCACTTTGCGGTTCAGCAACGCTGCTGGTCGAAGCCGCCTATATCGCCGCGGGTATGGCGCCGGGGTTGTTGCGCGAGTACTTTGGTTTTCTCAACTGGAAACAGCACCAGCCGGATAGCTGGGATCGATTACTGACCGATGCCAGGGCCGTTGTCGATAGGCAGAAATTACCGCGTTTGATCGGTATCGAGAAATCGTTCAAGGTTGTCGGCATAGCTAAGGAAAACATACAGGCCGCCGGCTTTGAAGGCCTGATCGAGATCAGGCAAGCCAATACCCTAGAGGTGGTTGCCGATGTATTGGATCAAACGGGGCTCATTGTCACCAATCCGCCGTATGGCAAGCGTCTTGGTGAAATAGAAAAACTCAAACGCCTTTATCTTGATCTTGGCAAGGCTGTCAAACACGGATTCCCCGGGTGGAACGTGGCTCTGTTTACCGCCAACCATGAGCTAGCCAAATTTTTTGGGTTACGCGCACATCATAAGAACACCTTGTACAACGGTCCGATCAAGTGCATCTTGTATCACTATCGCATCCGCAACGACAAATTCTCCAAGCTGCAGCGTGCGGATGTCGAAAAGGAAGCGGCAATCAGTGAAGATGCCGAAGTGTTCGCCAATCGGCTGACGAAGAATATCAAACACCTGTCAAAATGGATACGCAAAGAAGCTATCAGCTGTTATCGCGCCTATGATGCTGACGTACCACAATACGCATTGGCAATCGATGTCTATCAAGACTGGGTTCATGTACAGGAATATGCCGCGCCGAAAACAGTCGATTCGGTTAAGGCCTTCGTAAGGCTTAATGAAGCAGTGGAGATCATATCCCGTGTGTTCGATGTCGCAATGAACAGGATTGTGGTCAAGACAAGAAAAAAACAAAGCGGTAAAACTCAGTACTCACGTCAGCATCACAGCGATGAATCCTTGATCGTTACTGAAAACGGACTTAAATTCAAGGTGAACCTTAAAGACTATCTTGACACCGGGCTGTTTCTTGATCACCGTTTGACGCGCGAATTGATTGCAAAGCTTGCGCCAGATAAGACATTCCTGAACTTGTTTGCGTATACCGCAACGGCAACTGTCTATGCGGCTGCAGCTGGAGCACGCTCAACAACAACGGTTGATATGTCGAATACCTATCTCGACTGGGCACAACAGAATATGCAGTTGAACGGGCTGCAGGCTCACAAGCATGCCTTTATCCGCGAAGACTGCATCAAATGGTTAGACGAAGAGAACAACAAGAGCGGATCTTACCAGCTGATATTTCTCGACCCCCCGACGTTCTCCAACTCAAAACGGATGGACCATACGCTCGATATCAGACGAGACCATGTGGCATTGATCAGACAGGCTATGGCGATACTCGCCGATGACGGGTTACTGATATTTTCCTGCAATGCACGTGGATTCAAACTCGATGAAGCCGCGCTGGA
>JABDQW010000136.1 GCA_013042055.1 Gammaproteobacteria bacterium
AGAAAAGAATTTGGACTTGATGAATAATGCGAGTCCACTGGACTGGCCGGGCAAAAGCCCGATTAAGACTGATACACGATTATATTGCTGAAGACTCGCCACAATCTGCACTGCAAGTTGTTGACCGCGTAACAGCGCGAAGTCAACAACTGAAAGAACTCCCTCGCTCAGGCCGGCAGGTACCTGAATACAATCATATGGATGTGCGCGAGTTGCTGGAGAAGCACTGCGGACCTTAATCGCCGCGTGACTGGTTATTCGCCATAGACACATTAAAACTGCCCAGAGACTCCCCCACCGTCGTTTAGATCCTTGAGCAAGGTGCGCAGCGCCACGATGGCACGCTGCCTGTCGGCATTAAGGTCCCAGACCTGGTCGGCCCAATGGAGTGGATCGCGCAGCTGCCCGGCCAGCCGGTCCAACGAAAGCAGTTCGTAGATGCGACGCCAATCGCCCTCGACACGCAGGGCCAGCTGTGGATTGATCAGGTACTGGCCGTGGTTCACACGCAGAAAGAGCTTGCGATTATATGGGCCTTTCCGCGAGAGCTCGTTTTTCGATAGGATCGATGAGATGTAAGCGCGCTTCTTGCGCCGTGCTGGAACGACAGATTCAGGAAAGTGGTTGAGGACATCTGCGAAGTCGACGGCCGAGAGCAACCGCCGGCGCGATGCCCAGTTCTCCCCGAGGCGTTGGTAGAACAGTACCATCGCGATGCAGAGCATGAGGTACTCCATCAGCCGCCGGTCCAGCTTCACCAGACGCCCCTCTATCTGCACGTCCAAGCTGGCCGGTGCCAGTCGCTCGAAGACCGCGGGCAGTTTGGCGCGAGCAAATCGTTCATCGGCACAGGCCCTCTCCAGGCCTATTTGAAAGGCGTTGAGTCCATTGCCGTCTATCAGGCCAGTATCCGCGTCCCGATCCAACAGCGCCTCCGCGAGCTCGGCATTGCCCATACGACTCGCAATCATCAACGGGGTCTGGCCGAAGACATTGCGGAAGTCGACGCCGTATTTGTCGATCTCTCGCAGCACGCCGCCCGGGTTCTTGAACCCATAGAGCAGATAGTGCTTCTTCTCCAGCAACGACATGGCCTTGTCCGGTTGCTTCGCCGCCTTGAAGCCGCCTTGGACCAAGGCATTCAACCGGTGCTGGTCGCGATAGACCAGGGCGTATTCCATCAGCGCGATACACGCCTTCTTTTCGTGACGCTCCAGCGCCTTTTCTTCGAGCTCCGCCAAGGCGTCACCGCGCAACACCGTCCAGGGCACCTCACGCTGCTTCAGGATCTGCGCGCGGATCTCGGCCGCCTGCTCGTCCTTGCCCTGGAGCTCCAGGCGATGGGCCTCGTGGCGCCACTCATCGATGCTGGAGCGCTGCTCCTCGACGTCATCGACGCCCTCATGGACATCGGTCAGTCCAAGAAGCGCAAGCAAGTGTTGCTTGGGGCGCTGCTCGATCAAGTAGAGGTTCTTCACTGCCCGTGTCACGGCTACGTACAGGGCGTTGATGTAGAACTTGTAGACCTCAAGCGACTTGTCACCTTTGTCGCGACCACGGGCATAACGCAGCTCACCTTCCAGATCCTCTTCACCCAGATCCCCGGCAATGTCACGAAAGCGCTTTTCCTCGCCCGAGACGAAGCCGTAAAGCAATACATTCTCGTACTCCAGGCCCTTGGCCTCGTGGATAGAGAATACCAAGGGCGTGCGAAAGAACTGGCGCACCTCGGCTTTTTGCTCTGGGTGCAGGACCAGGATGGCAAAGCGCGCTGACGCAGCGGTGCGTTGGTTCAGGTCGCGCTTGACCTTATCGCTGTCCTTTAGCAACCCGACCCGCCCTTGGCGGGGACCGCAACTGCGCACCAGATAGTTGCTCTCGCGGTCCACGGAGCCGAAGCGGGCGTGCTTGATGTGCAGCAGCCGATTGGCGATGTCGGTGACCTGGGGCGAGTTACGGAAGTTAGCATTCAGGATGCGAATCAGATCTGCTGGTGCGCCGTCGCCTTGCTCCTTCCAGAACAGGGTCTTGACCTTGGCCCAGGAGAAGAAATTGGGGTGAACAATCTGGTTGGAGTCGCCGCACAGCAGGAATCCGCGGGCGTCCCGAAGCGCCCGCAGGATCAGCAGCAGCTGGATGTTCGTCAGATCCTGGACCTCGTCGACGACGACGAAATCGTAGCGGGGCTCCACCCGCTCCAACCAGGCGTGGCTAACGATATTGGGGTCGAACCAGCCCTCATCGAGGAAGCGCAGATACTTCTCGAACAGGTCGTAGACGGCGTCGCGGGTCTCCGGCGCGTAAATCGACTGCCTCACGCCCAGGGCGCGGTAAGCGGCACGGTTCAGATAGGCACTCTCGGCCTCGGTGCCGGTGATTGCACCCTGGAACTCCTCGAACAGACGGTGACTATCCTTCAGCTCTCTCGGCAGCCGCTGCCGGGCGGCCCAGCCTGCGAAGTCCCGAGGCGCGATCTCCTTACCGTCCGGAACATGGATGCTCTCCAGGTATTCCCGAAAAGACAGGAAATCGACATTCTGCTCGTCGTTGCTATAGCCGTTGGCGTAGTAGAGGTCACGGGCGTTCTGGACCAGGAAGGGCGAACGTGTGACGTAGAGGATGTCGCCACTCGCATCCTTCATCTTCTCCAGCGTCAGTGCGGTCTTGCCGCTGCCGGCGGAGCCGATAATCACCAGCGGCGGGGACTGCCGATAGACCGTCTCCTGGTCTTCGTCAAAGGACAGCACCTTGTCCAGCAAATGGAAACGGGGCAGCTTCGGGTTCAGATACGGCAGTTCCGGGGCCTCGTCAGCCGCCCTGGTGTCCACCGACGGGATCCGGTCCTCGTCGATGCGCACACCGCGAGCAAGGAACCGCGATTTCTCGTAGGCATGCTGGTGGATGTACTCCAGCATCAGCGCACAACGCTCGCCCTTGTGGCGATAGAGCGCGAACAGCAGTCGGTTGCTGCGGTCCAGCCGCGCCCGGTAGAGGTTGTCGCCGACCTTCTTGACACCGGCGGAGCGGAAGTCATCGGCGGTGAGGTAAGCGGCCAGCTTTTCGTAGCCGGGGATAGCCGCAGTATCAAGGCTACGGTAGGTGAGGATCTTCATGGTCGTACGGGCACGGGGTTAGCAAGAACGGCTACGTCGCACTGGTGATGCCACAATGTTAACCCATCTTTGAGAGAGGGCCCAGCTCCGCAATCTGCGCTGGCAGCGGTACCCCACCGACGGTGATCAGCGCGTAGATCTTTTTTTCAGCCGGGAGGCAGCCGTGCCCAAATGGGCTACACGGCCTGAGTGAAATCCGCGGACTCAACACCGACTGTTAACCTCTGTGTCCCGAAAATCCGTAACACGGTTAAATCGAAACGTTCATGGTACTTGTGTTCATGCTGCTAGCCCGCATTTCTCACCAGGATCACGGGAGCAGGCGCAGGATTCGTGTTCATAAGCGCCGCTCTGGAGCGAAAAGCATAGCCATAGCTATGGTTTGAGTGAAGAGCAAGCTTACGGACACGAAGACCAGCCTGAACCGTGATAGGCATACTTGAAAAACACACTGTAATTTGATCAACCAGGTTTTCTTCACAGAGACCAATGCCTTATCAGAATCCTGCGCCGCCTGGTGAGAAATGCGGGCTAGCTTCTCGTCGGAGTAGCGAAGGCTGCATGAATGGTTGCTGGCGAAAACGAAAAATCTCGCGTCCACGTAGAATGTCACGTCGACTCGTGTCATTGTCACTTTTCGATGCGGTTTTGGGGTATTTTCAGTCGATTTTCGGCGGACAAAGGTGGCAGAAGTAGATTCGTGGAATACTATGGGAATCCTGGTCGCGCGGGCGCAGTACACCGGCCTTCTTGACTAGTTTCAGGATCTTGTCTGTTCGTGTGGTTTGGGTAGACATAGTGTCAGGATGTTACAGTACATTGGTAAATGTTCACAAGTCCCGATATATTGTAACAATCTTGCGGGCCTGCATTGTGGTGTCGAATTTGTAGCCATGGTCCACGGGGATGGCGTTGCGCATTTGCTGGCGCGTCCATTCCACTAACGGGTTGGCGGTCACACTGCAATGGACAATCCGCAATTAACGTTTTTGTGTGAAGAGTCATTATTTACAAAAAACCGCCTGGACGGCCTGTAGCGCATTGAAGCGTATCGATCTTGCCCAGTAAATACTGGTGTCATACCTGATTCGCTTTGATTAAACTGGTAACACCGAAGATATTCATCATACGCTTCAGGTTATACGCCAGTACATGCAAGCTCATCTCCGTGCTAACGTGTTCAAGCGTTATGGTTTGGAAGCGCGTATATGCAAACACTAGCTTCGTACAAATGCCGGGTTTCTCAAAAAAATAGGCACAAACCAGACCTTCAAGCCGAGATCAGCAGATCTTCACTACGATGTCGTGCAGCACCTCGCCCGCATGCGCCACCCGGTCTGCGGCATTCGACAGATGCCGGTAGATCTCGCGCCGTTTGAAGGTGTCGACGACGTAACCAAAAGCGACCGCGATGGGTTCGCTGTGCTGGCCAAGGGGTTCGAGCAAC
>JABDQW010000138.1 GCA_013042055.1 Gammaproteobacteria bacterium
CCGCGCCGTTAGGCCCTTCCTTCATCTGGGGCTTGAAGATATGGGAAGTCGGTGTCGGCCCAAGTGGCAACTGCCATTGATTGTCAGACCAGAGAAAAGCGGTCTTTTCCTGCACACCGGCAATCGAGATACGAAAGTCATCCTCCACGGCATACAGGCCGAGCGGGTTGGTGCCCAGGGCAGCCAGCCGCGCGGCGATATCATCGTCACTGACCGGGCGGTAGTCCATCCTGGTCGGATCGCCGGGGTCCGCGCCTTCCGGCACGAAGCGCAACGCACCCACGCAATCGCGACCGATGACGGCCAGCAGGCCGAAGATGCCTGCGCTCTCGGCGTGCTCGCGTGCCGCGATTTTTTCCCGGACGGTGCGATCATCAGGCAGCAGGCCATCGAAGTAGCTGGCCGCACCCTCTCCCGACCAGATACGGTCCGACAGCGGCATGGAGAGCGAAATGGGAAAGGCGCGGTCAGACGACAGCCAGTCCGGGTCGTAGCGAAACGCGGTTGCCCCGTCCGGCGCACGGGTGTACCGGCCGACCCTGCTGGTGCCGACATACACTTCCAGTACGCGTGCCTGGCGTTTGCGTCCCACGCTCAATACTCCGTGGGATCAAATGCGGTCGTCCGGCGCGGGACGACGGACAGATCCAGATCGAGCGCCGCCAACACCCGCATGACGGTATCGAGCTTCGCCGTGGTTGCCCCGTTCTCGATGTCCGAGACAAGTGCCTGCCGGACGGAGGCCTTCTGCGCGACATCGACCTGCCGCAGGTTCTGCTGCTTGCGCGCCAGGCGGATGGCCGCCCCGAGATCCTTGTTGCTCCGAATCACCTTACCCATCGCCTGTTCCTGCTTATACGATATGACGTATATTTGCTGTATATACGCTTAGGCGGATAATGTCAAGAAATACGCCAGGTCGGATATTTGCAGCGTTGCCTATCTGACCCGGAAGTCCGGGATGCATGTCGAAAATCGTTCGCCGCGATCGACAAAGGCACCTTTTTCAGGCCTGATCTCGAAATACGCTCAACAAACACGGCCCTGGCCCGCA
The DNA here is from genome assembly GCA_013042055.1 of Gammaproteobacteria bacterium. Lineage (GTDB taxonomy): Bacteria > Pseudomonadota > Gammaproteobacteria > SZUA-229 > SZUA-229 > JABDQW01. The sequence goes on from JABDQW010000138.1 coordinate 1,055, forward strand.
TTTCTCACCGGGCGGCGCTGGACACCGATAAGGCATTGGCCTTTCTGATAAGTCTCGGATGATTAAGAAGACAGTGTGTCATTCATCCATGCCTATCACGGTTCAGGCTGGTCTTCGCGTCCGTAAGCTTGCTCTTCAACTCAAACCGTAGCTGTGGCTACGCTTTTCGCTCCAGAGCGGCGCTTACGAACACGAATCCTGCGCCTGCTCCCGTGATCCCGGTGAGAAATGCGGGCTAGATATCATCTCGTTTACAAGATCAAACATTAATTCTGTTCTGGGAATTCATGTCTATTTACTTACAGGCTGTAGAAAAATGCGAAAAGCATAGGATCAATCGTCGCAGTGAGTTAAATAAATGGGGCAGCAGTCTGATCCAGGTATTTTTTTGAATATTTAGCACAACTTCTTCATTCTTTACCAATTTTCCCTTATAATTCGCGCCCTTAACAATTCGATATCCTTGCTCCACTGCTAGCCCGCCTTTCTTACCTGGGGGCGAGAGTCAGGGGGCTATATCCAAGAGGAACACTATGCGACACTATGAAATCGTCTTTCTGGTGCACCCGGACCAGAGTGAACAAGTACCCGGTATGATCGAGCGCTACGGTAATATGATCAAAGCGAAAGGAGGTACAATTCACCGATTGGAAGACTGGGGCCGACGACAGCTGGCTTATCCCATCAATAAGATCTACAAGGCTCACTACGTGTTGATGAACATCGAATGTGACCAGGAAGTGCGCGATGAACTCGAGTCCGCCTTTCGATTCAACGATGCCGTCATCCGCAATCTGATCATGAAGCGTGATCAGGCGATTACCGAGGTCTCCGCACTCGCCAAAGAGAAAGCTGAGGAGGTCGAGCGCAAGCAACCTGAAGCCGAGGCCGTGAAAGAAACCGTGGCGGTGGCAGAAGACGCGCCTGCTAGCGACGTGCCTGAGCCTAAAGCTGAACAAGCTTCCGAGTAATTGAGGGGTATGTAGAACATGTCTTATTTTCGACGTAAACGTTATTGCAAATTTACAGCGGAAGGTATTACCTCCGTTGACTACAAGGATATCGAGTTGTTGAAAGGTTTTGTGACTGAATCAGGCAAAATCGTACCGGCACGTATCACTGGCACCAAGGCTAAATATCAGCGTCAGTTAACCACGGCGATCAAGGTTGCTCGTTACCTCGCGCTGATGCCGTATTCCGATAGTCATCACTGACAGAAGCATTACCCGTAGCGGCATCAGCCATGCCAACAAAATGAGTGCGCGTGAATGATTTCGCTGGGCAGATTCATCCTCAGTGGCTACAGCCAAGCCGCTTTGGTTGCGGCTAGTACGGCAATGCTGGGTCTATTATTTCCGCCAGTCGTATGGATTAGTGGTGCTGTTGTTGCCTTGGTGACCTTGGTCAACGGTCACAGGTACGGTCTGGTCGTAACCGCTATCGCTGCCGTTGCCACCGCAGTCCTTGCTTTGTTGATGCTGTCGCTTCCAGAAGTGGCGCTTTATTATGTGCTACTGGTGTGGCTTCCACTGGTCATGGTGGCGGTTGTGCTGAGACAGACGGTTTCACTGGTGTTGAGTCTGCAGTTGGTTGCGGGCGTGAGTCTCCTGGGCATCGTTCTTCTGTATCAGTTTTTCCCTGACATTGGGGAGTTGTCGCGACCGCTGCTGAATACAATGGCTGCGGATTTGATGGAGAATTCGGAAGGTGCGATTGACGAGCAACAGATGCAGTTGGTTATAGACCGTGTCGTGCGTATCTTACCGGGCTTTTTTGCCAGCAGTTTCATGATCGGAACCCTGCTTAGCCTCTATCTGGCCAGATGGTGGCAGGCGGCAATCTTTAATCCGGGTGGTTTTGGCAAGGAGTTTCGTGCGCTCCGTCTGGGCAAAATGACGGCATCGATTGCACTCGTGATCGCACTATCGGCAGCGTTCGTAAACACGGACGTCCTCAACGCGATGTTGCTCGTAGTTTTTGCTCTGTATCTGAATCAGGGGATTGCAGTACTGCACGCCGTGTTTAAAGCCAAGCAATTGAGTGCGGTCTGGTTGTATGCGGTTTATTTAATGATGTTTTTTGTACCGTATTCCGTAGTTCTGCTGGCCCTGGCCGGGCTCGCGGATACCTGGATAGACTTTAGAGGGCGGTTGCTCGCCTGAATAACAATTGAGGTTATTACGATGGAAATCATTCTGCTTGAAACAATTGATCGGCTTGGCAGTCTGGGCGACCTGGTGAAGGTGCGCGCCGGTTTCGCCAGAAACTATTTGTTGCCTCAGGGCAAGGCCAAGTTGGCAACTGCCGAGAACATTGCCGAAATCGAGGCGCGTCGCGCAGAACTGGAGAAACAGCAGGCCGCGGTGCTGGTTGCAGCAAAGACACGGGCCGAGCAACTCGAGGGGCTGGAAGTCAGTATTGCAGCCAAGTCCGGTGGTGAGGGTAAATTGTTCGGTTCGATCACTAATGCAAATATCACCGATGCTATCAACGAGAAAGGCATCGACGTTGAGAAAAGCGAGATTCGCATGCCTGAAGGTCCGATTCGTGTCGCGGGTGAATACGACATCGATGTTCATTTGCATGCCGAAGTGAATGCGACCATCAAGTTGATCGTTATCGGCGAAGAAGACTGAATATTCCTTTCCGCACGCGCAAGCTTTAAGCCAAGGACGCAGGATTAGCCCGCATTTCTCACCAGGATCACGGGAGCAGGCGCAGGATTCGTGTTCGTAAGCGCCACTTTGGAGCGAAAAGCGTAACAATAGCTACGGTTTAAGTGAAGAGCAAGCTGACGGACGCGAAGACCAGCCTGAACCGTGATAGGCATGCTTGAAAAGCACACTGTATTTTGATCATCCAGGTTTTCTTCAGAGGGACCAATGCAGGGATGTGTTTCATCAATCCACATTTCGGCGTGATCATCTCGCCCCCTGGTGAGGAATGCGGGCTCGTCGTACCTGCGCTTACAGCAGCGGATTGGCGGCGTTGCGCCGTCGGTCGCTTAAATATGGATAAACACTTGCCTCGAGCGCGCGCTCGTGTAATTCTTGTCGCTGTACTGATGACCATAATAACTATAATCCATGCCCGAAACAGTTTCATTTCCAAGTAGCGCACAAACAGACTATTTGAAAGTCCCACCGCACTCTGTCGAAGCCGAACAGGCGGTAATCGGCGGCTTGTTGCTCGATAATCGTGCCTGGGAAGACATCGGTGACCGTGTCTCTGAAAAGGATTTTTACCGTGGTGATCACCAGTTGATATTCAATGCCATTCGCAGCCTTGAAGAAAAGTCACAACCGTTCGACGCGGTCACGTTATCGGAGTGGCTGGAGAAAAACGGTCAGCTCGAGGATGTTGGTGGTATGGCCTACATCGGCCGGTTGGCTAAAGAAACGCCGACGGCAGCCAATATCGTTGCCTATGCCGATATCGTCAGGGAGCGCTCGGTGCTACGCCAGTTGATAGCCGTGGGTACCGACATCGCTGGTAGCGGCTTCAATACCGAAGGTCGCGGCTCCCGTGAACTGGTCGAAATGGCCGAAAAGCGCATTTACGAAATTGCCGAAGAGGATATGCGCGGTCGTGGCGGTTTTCGCGACATCAAGGAACTCCTCACCAAAACCGTCGAGGAAATCGACTATCTGTTCCAAGCTGAGGGCAACATCACCGGTGTGCCAACCGGATTCGACAAATTTGATGACAGCACAACCGGTTTACACGCCGGGGAGCTGATTATCATCGCCGGCCGTCCTTCGATGGGCAAGACCACCTTTGCGATGAATATCGCCGAGAATGCTGCGATAGGCCACAAAACCCCGGTCGCGGTGTTCAGTATGGAAATGCCAGGCGAGCAGTTGGCGATGCGTATGATATCGTCACTAGGGCGCATCGATCAGCACCATGTGCGTACCGGCCAATTGACGGATGAAGACTGGCCGCGTATTACCTCTGCGGTGCACATGCTGTCCGAGGCGAAGCTGTTTATCGATGATACACCGGCGTTGTCACCCGGCGAAGTACGGGCCAGAGCGAGGCGGATCAAACGCAAGCACGGCCTCGGTTTGGTCGTGCTTGATTACCTTCAATTGATGGGGGTGCCTGGCGGTGGCGAGAACAGGGCAACAGAAATCTCAGAGATCTCGCGAGGTTTGAAAGCAATGGCAAAAGAGCTTAATGTGCCCGTGATTGCGCTCTCCCAGTTAAACCGCTCGCTTGAACAACGCAACGATAAACGCCCCATTATGTCTGATTTACGCGAATCCGGGGCAATTGAACAAGATGCGGATCTGATCGTGTTTATCTACCGTGACGAGGTGTACAACGAGGACAGTCCCGATAAGGGGATGGCCGAAATCATTATTGCCAAGCAGCGCAATGGACCCATCGGTAAATCGGTACTGACATTTCTCGGTAAGTACACCAAGTTTGAAAATTACATACCAGAAATGTATGCCAATGACGCTTAGCCCGCGTTTCGCGCCGCCTGGCGTGAAATGCGGGCCAGAAATCCAGAAAAAACACGCCAAAATATAGCGTTTTCGTCTTTGTGCGCTATCCTCTGACTTTATAAAAACGAATATTCCTTCGGGCAAACAATACGATATAGCAGTTCAGGAGTTAACTATGTCGAACAGACACCTGTTGATCGCTGGTCTGGCGATTTTCTCCATTTCACTCGCATCCTGTGGTACAGGAACGACATCGATGTTCCGCGTTGATCCGCCGCACAGCGGCGTGATTGACAGTGCAGGACCGGTCAAGCTGGACAGTTTGAAGTGGAAATACAATGCACCGGATAAGGTTTATTCCAATCCGGTCGCGACCGACGAAGAAATTTTTCTCGGTAGTAATGATGGCCATCTGTACGCCATCGATGCTAATACCGGCTTACTAAGCTGGAAATTCCGCACAGAGGGTAACGTCGAGTCGACCCCTGCACTGGTTGATGGTGTGGCTTACGTCGGTAGCTGGGATAACAGTCTCTATGCGATCGACACCGAAACACGGGGAGCGATTTGGACGTTTGCAACGAAGGGACCCGTCTCGTCGTCACCTGTCGTCGTCGATGGTGTGGTGTATGTTGGCAGTGAAGATGGGCATGTTTACGCGGTCGATGCGAAAAATGGTTCGGAAAAATGGCGCTTCGATGCCAAAGGTGGCGTCTATAGTTCACCCGCGGTGTACAAGAACCATGTCTTTTTTGGCACGATGACTGGTTACCTGTACGCGGTCGATATCGGCACCGGCCAGGAATTCTGGCGATTTAACGCGCAGCAGAAGATTCATTCATCACCCGCCGTCGACGGTGACAAGGTATATATCGGCACTGATGCTAAACTCGTGCATGCCATCAATATTCGCACGGGTCAGGAGTTGTGGAAGAAGAAGACGGCCGGACCGGTGCTATCTTCACCAGCGGTTTATGGTGACCGGGTCATTATCGGCAGCAAGGACGGCTATGTCTACTCGTTTGATGCCGGTAATGGTGCCCGCCAGTGGGAATTCAGAACAGAAGGCCCGGTTTTCTCGGCTCCGATCATTGCATCAGACACGGTCTATGTCGGCAGCACAGACACCCACTTATACGCGCTCAACGCAAAGCGTGGCAGTCTGCGCTGGAAGTATCGCGCCGATAACAAGATATATTCATCACCGACAGTCAACGATGGTGTTGTTTATTTTTCAAGCGTTAACGGATCGTTATATGCGATTCAATAACGGCTGTTTACCTCTTGCTGTCCGACTTAATCGTCATCCCGGCATGTTTTTAGCCGGGATCCAGCGACTTAAGACACTGGATTACAGAATACATCCTAGTATTCTGCCCTAAGGGCCAACGCTGGGCATCCGCATAGTGTTAACAGGCCCTAGCCCGCACTATCCCAAACCTTTTTTCGACACAGTCCGATTAAGTCGCAGTAACTACAGGTGCGTTCGTCGCCCCAGGCGGGTAGGGACTGGCCTTTTTGCAGCAGCTCGATGATGCCGAGCAGGCGATCCCTGACGTCGTGGGTGAGTGAATGCAGATTTTCGCCCTCGAGGTGCGCTTTTGGTTTTACAGCGCCGTCGCTTTCATCCAACGATAAGTACATCACTGAGCCAATGTCTTTGGCCAACAAGGCATAGGTCGCTAGTTGTACATCCTCCCCGCTGTCAACTTCGGCCTGGCGCGCCATCGAACCTGTCTTGTAATCGATGATCGATTGACGGCCTTCGTGATCATTCTCAATATCGATGCGGTCAAGACGGCCGTGTAATGTCAATTTGCTCTCATTCAATTGGGTTTCGCACAGTTGTTCGGTTCTGTTGACCGTCCACTGTTGTTGTTGCTTGATTTGCCAATCGATATAAGCAGGTATATGTTGCATCCAGCGATACAACCAGCTGCGGTGCAGGGTGTTGTCTTCCATGTCCTGTTTGAATACTGCAGTTGAAATCATCGCCAGATGTTCGATGGCTTGGTCGCGCTTCTGTTCGGTCAATTTACCCGCATAGGGGCGCGGCAAATTTTTCACCGGGCTGTGGAAGGCGTTGAGGATTTTGTGTATGCGTTCACCGTAATCAGACTTCTGCAGTTCCTCTTTGATCTCGTCGGGCGGTTTTAATCCCATACCATCGCCGGCAAAGTATTTATACGGGCAATCGATCATTCGCTGATGCGCACTGGCAGACATTCGTGATGGCATCGCTTTGGCAGGCATCGATGGCTGAGGCCGGTCGGGTATGCCGGGCAGCTTATCAGTATCGCAGATGAAGACGCTGGTGTCCTGCTGGAGTAGCTGCGGCAGCAATGTGTTGCGTAGTGTGTCCTGGTGGGTCAAGCCATGAAAGGTCCGCAAGGCTTCTATCCATGGTGATAGTGGAACCGGTTCGCCATTGTCTTCGTGCTTGCAGGTAACCAGAATTTCAGGCGACGACTGCAATAAGCGTCTGAACTGCACCAGTTTGTGCTGGCGTTGTTGCTGCCAATCCGGGAGTCCAAGCGATGAGCGTACAGACTGGTTGAAGAACGGGGAGGCGTCTGGTTTGCCGGGTAGATGCTGTTTATCAGCAGCGGCGATCACCAAGGCATCGAATTGCTGGCACTGCGCCTGTGCCAAACTCATCAGCTTGACAGCAGAAGCGTTCGTCTGAGGGCTGAATAACTGCTGCTCCATGGTCATACCCAACCATGTTCTGAAGTCGTGCCAGTGCATCTGAGGATTGCAGTGGTGAAGGCCGGTACGCATCTCTTCCAGCGCATCGAGAATCTGGATGCCGGCGGCATCGTCAGCGAACGCGTCCAGTATCCCGAGTTGCTGAAGACTGCTGTTCAGTGCATTGATGTAGGTATCTAGCGGTGTCGTTCTATTTGTACGGTACAGTTGTTGAAGATGAAACGATGCCTTTTCGATTTGTTCGAGAATTTGCACAATGTTGTCATAACTGTCTTTCGGCCAGTGCTGCAAACGATGCAGGCGGTACTCGAGGTGTTTGCGGTAACGTTCGATGCCGTGACTGATGTTTTCGTGCAGAATGATATCGTTTTCCAGGCGGTAGACGGTTTCCAGCTGGTGTTCATGTTCCAGGCCGGAGATGAAGAAATGCGATTTCAACAGGTCTAGTAGCGGCCTGTAGTCGAAATCCTCTTCGATACATTCCAACCAGCGCTCGAGTACCGCGGCGGCACTGGTTGTTGCCAATGACCAACCCGCGAGGTCTTGAATGGTGATATTCGCTCTTTCCAGCAGGGCGCGAACGCGTCGGCAAAGCTTGCGATCTTCGGACACGATGGCGATAGCCTGTTTACCTTGCAACAGCCACAATCGAATTTGCAGGTCGATGGCTCGAGCTTCGGATTCGGCATCACCTGAATAGAAAATCGAAAAGGGTAATGCGGCGGCCGGGCTTGCGCGTTTGAGCGCTTCGGCTCGTTGCTTGAGTGGGGTACTGGTTATGTCGAATGCCGTATTGATAAATGCCGCGGTTGACGCCTGCGGGTGCGGCGGCTGTGATTCCAGGGCATGTGTATGAGCAATGACTGTACACATGTTTTTTTCCTGGAAAGAGGCCAGAACATGCTGTTCACAGGCAGTTAGATGATCGGATTCGATCAGAAAGAAGTGCTTATCGCTATTGAGCAGGACGCTGAGCTGTTGTAGGCGACTGATGTAGGCGCTGCTCGAATCAAATAGCTTGTCGTCGTGCAACTGCTGTTGCCAGGCGTGCCACAGGGTATAGATCAAACGTGCTTCTTGCTGCAGATGGGTATTAGCATGTTCGCATTGATAAGCTTGTTCTAGTGTCCTCATCCACTCATCGGTACTTTGTTTGAGCAATACGATTTCGTTCAACGTGAGTTCGTCAAATAAGCCCAGCAGCGCCGTGCTGACCTGCCATTTGTTCTCTTCCTTGAATAAAGCAGGATGCTGGCTGAGGGCGTCGATGAAAAGCAGTCGGCGTGCCTGTTCAGAGAGTAGTGTTCTTGCTGGATCCGCTATAGTGATGTGTTCGCCGATCCACTGACGGAGTGTGCCGATATAGGGTGGAATAATGGCTTTGGTCTGTTGAGGCAGACCGCGAAGGATGGCTTTCCTGACGTCGGCTGACAGGTTGCTGGTCGGTGTGAAGATGCAGAAAGAAGACCAATCAGGCAGCTCATCCTGATAGTTTGTTAACAGATATTGAATCGTTTTGTCAACGATATTCTCGTATTCTGCAAACTGAAGATCAGCGATTAATGTCATCACTGGCTAAACGGAATTCGTTGCGGCCATTATCAGGGCGTACTGACTGCACCCGACAGTTGTCTGACACGCGGTGAAAAAAGCTAACGTTCGAGGTGTTGAAGTTTGTCTGCGACACCGTCCCATTCTGCAGCATCAGGTGGTGGATCTTTGCTGACATTGATGACCGGCCACGCCGCCGTCAGTTCGGCATTCAACTCGATAAAGTGTTCCTGGCCTTCAGGTACATCATCGTCGGCAAAGATAGCCTCGGCAGGACATTCAGGTTCGCACAAGGTGCAGTCAATACATTCCTCTGGATCGATGACCAGAAAGTTGGGGCCTTCGTGGAAGCAGTCGACGGGACAGACATCCACGCAGTCGGTGTACTTGCATTTGATACAATTCTCTACAACAACGTAAGTCATGATAATTTTGTGTCAGTCCTGAGAGCGCGCAATATAACATAGCTGTTAGAATACCGGGACCAAGCATAGACTAAATTTTTTATACGATCTGATTTTAATCAAGGATATAGCATGTCATTAGTGAAAACAGCCGTATTCCCCGTCGCTGGCCTAGGTACGCGTTTCCTGCCGGCGACCAAATCCGTAGCCAAGGAAATGTTGTCGATTGTCGATAAGCCGCTGATCCAGTATGGCGCCGAGGAAGCCATTGAAGCGGGCATCAACAAATTGGTGTTCATCGTCGGTCGCACCAAAAACTCGATCATTGATCATTTTGACAAAGCCTACGAACTCGAGACCGAACTGGAGATTCGTGGCAAGCACGGACTGCTGCAAATCGTCAAGGACGTGATCCCCGACGGCATTGCCTGCGTCTTTATCAGGCAATCCGAAGCCCTGGGGCTTGGACACGCGGTATTGTGCGCCGAAGCAGCTGTCGGTCATGAACCTTTCGCCGTGATATTGCCGGATGACTTGATTCGTAATCACGGCGACGGCTGCGTCAAACAGATGGTTGGCGTGTTCGACCGCTACCATGCTTCGATCATCGGTACTCAGACGGTGGCGATTGAACATAGCGATAAATACGGCATGGTTGCCGGGCCCCGCCTGGATGAGCGCATAGCTCGTGTCGAAGAAATCGTTGAAAAACCGGCGCCTGCCGATGCCCCTTCGGATCAGGCCATCGTTGGGCGCTATGTGCTGACACCGGCAATTTTCGATCTGCTGAGAACCACTGAGCATGGGGCTGGCGGTGAGATTCAGCTGACCGACGGCATCGCTGCCTTGCGACAACACGAGCAGGTTTTGTCCTACAGTTTCGAAGGCAGGCGCTATGATTGTGGTAGTAAAGTCGGTTACTTGCGAGCGACCGTTGATCTAGCATTGGAGCACGATGAAGTCGCCGAGGATTTCAGAGATTACCTGAAGCAACTCAAATTGTAAGCCGGGCACTATTGTCTCGAGTGTTTGGGTGCTGTTAAGATTTGGAACTATTCTCAATAAACCCCGTAGATATGATGAATGACGAAACTGATAAGAAGAAACGCGCGATCACGCCCCTGAGTTTCCTCGGCAGTCTGTTTGCAGGGGCTTTCGGCGTGCAGAGCGAAGCCAACCGGGAACGTGATTTCCAGCACGGTAAATTCTCGCATTTCATCATCGGCGGTATCATCTTTGCGGTTATATTTGTCGTTGTCGTCATTGTCATTGTACAGGTTGTGCTCAAGACTGCGGGTAGTTGAGCAGATCGCTACATCCAACAGGAATCCGTATGAATAACAAGCCTGCGCCAGCGGCGCAGACGCTGCCCAGTGGCGTCATGCTAAATGCCTATCCCGACAGCATCGGCAAGAGACTCGCCGATACCGTGGAATTTCTGAAAAGATACGAGTTCAGGAACGCATTTTCGCTGTTCTACATCCTGCCCACTTTTTTTCACAGTGACCTCGATCGTGGCTTCTCCATCATTGATTACGATATCAACGAGGAGCTGGTTAGTCGCCAGGATCTGGACGATTTGGACGAACTTGGTATCCAGATCAAGCTCGATCTGGTGCTGAATCACTTGTCGGTGCGTTCGCCGCAGTTCGTTGACCTGTTGCAGAACGGCGATGATTCCCTGTACCGGGATTTTTTCATCGACTGGAACGCGTTCTGGAAGGGCCATGGCCAGATGGGGCCGAATGATCATGTCGTACCGAACCAGGAATACCTCGACAAGCTGTTCATGAGAAAACCGGATCTGCCGATCCTCAAACTGCGTTTTCCCGATGGCAGCCTGAAGACCTACTGGAACACCTTCTATCAGAAAGTCGATTTCGACGAAATCACCGCGAGTGACTTCGCGCACATCAAAGGTTTGACGCCCGAGGAGGCCGCGGAGATCGCCGATCACATCAAGGTTGTGGTCAAGAACAAGGGCCAACTGGAATCCGTGGATCTGGAATGCGTCGCCGATTTCAAGGACGAAGTGATCGCGGCGGTCTGTAAAAAACGTGAATTTCTCGGCCAGATGGACCTCAATGCCCGTTCGGAGCTGGTCTGGGAATTCTACGAGGATACCCTGCGTAAACTCAGCGACTATGGCGCAAAAATCATCCGCCTCGATGCCTTCGCTTACCTGCACAAGGAACCGGGCCAGCCTAATTTTTTCAATCGCCCAGGTACCTGGGAATACCTGGAACGGTTACGGGGCATCGCGCACAAATACAAACTGATTATCTTCCCCGAGATTCATGCCGAATACGGTGCCGGCATCCACGAGGAAATCGCGCGCGAAGGCTATCCGATCTATGACTTCTTTTTTCCCGGGCTCGTGATCGACGCTCTCGACCGGGGCACGAACGAAGCCCTGCTAGGTTGGATTTCGGATATCCTCGACAACAATCTGCAGACCATCAACATGCTCGGCAGTCATGACGGCATTCCGGTTCTCGACCTGAAGGGTAAGCGAATCGAAGGCGACTACCGCCCCGGCCTGCTCGACGACGACCAGATCGAAGCTACGATGCAGCGCATCATCGAGCGCGGTGGCCGCACCAAGAATTTGTACGACGCCAACGGCAACAAGATCGACTACTACCAGGTCAACGCAACATATTTCAGTGCTCTTGGCGAGGACGAGCAAAAGCTGCGTCTGGCCCGAGCGATTCAGATGTTCATGCCGGGTGTGCCGCAGGTGTGGTACCTGGATCTGTTCGCCGGTACTAACGACTATGCAGCGGCCGAAAGAGGGCGCACCGCTGGACACAAAGAGATTAACCGCACCACACTGAGCATCATCGATATCGAGAGCGGACTGAAACGTGCGATCGTTCGCGACCAGCTCGATCTGATACGACTGCGCAACACCTCGCCGGCTTTCACGGGTCAGATGGAAGTCCTGACGACTGAACCTTGGTTGTTGCACATTAGTTGGCAGCACTCGGATACCAAGGTCACCCTGAAAGCCAATTTGCGCAATCATGACTTCACGGTCTTGCAGGATATTGGCAGCGGCGAGGAAGTCTTGATGTCGTTCGAGCCGGAAGCCTGTGCACCGATGATACAGGGGGCAATGTGATTCGAATTCTTGCGACTGACCTGGATCGGACACTGCTCCCCAACGGCAGCTGGCCGCCTGACTCAGGGGCTATAGAACTATTCAACGAACTCACGCGCAAGCATGAAGTACTTGTCGTCTACGTCACCGGGAGAAACCTGGCGCTATCCGAGAATGCGATCAGGGAATTCGGTATACGCTATCCCGATGTGCTGATCGGTGATGTCGGTACCTCAATTCGAAAATACGTTGATGGCAGCTGGCAGGCTGATAGCGGTTGGGATGCGCATGTCAGGAAAAGCAGTCCGCACTGGGACGCCGAGGCGATCCGTCGCGAAGTGACCGGTATTGACGGTTTGAGCGAACAGGAACGCGAGCATTGCGGCCCCTTCAAGCAAAGCTACTATGTCCAGCATGACCGGAATGAAGACATACTCAAGCGGGTCGATGAGCGCGTCAAAGGCAAGTTCGACGAGGTCATCGTCTACAGCTATGACTCCCAATCCGGCGACGGCCTGCTCGATTTTCTACCCAATAGCGCGACCAAACAAACCGCCCTCGAATATATAGCCGAAGAATTCGGAGCCGATAAGACGGACGTTGTTTTCTGCGGTGATAGCGGCAACGACGTGTTTCCGCTGACCGCCGGCTTCTCCGGTGTGCTGGTGCGTAATGCGGATGAGCAGCTCGTGGCCAACGTTAAACAGGCATCCGCTACGAATCCCGAGCTCAGGCTGTATTTCGCAAAAGGTGGCTTCAAAGGCCTCAACGGCTATTACACCAGTGGCGTGATCGAAGGTGCTTACCACTACGGCATCTTCGGCGACGCGGGTTAGCTGTGATGCTTAGCGGGAGCAAAGATGACCTACTGGAGTCTGCGTAAACGTAGAGAAATTTGGACGCTCACTTGGCAAGGTTGGCTGCTGGCGCTGGTGATAATGGGCGCTTCGTTTGTTTTCCTCGGCCGGCATATTTATCCGTTCCTGGCCACGAATTCTCCCACCCATGGTGAGATTCTAGTTATCGAAGGGTGGCTTCCGGATTACGCATTGAGTCAGGCAATCACATTACTTAATGACCACAACAGTGGTTGCCGCTAGGAGCCTGCGCGGTAGAAATACCCGTAGCGAAAAAGTGGCACGGCGAGGACAGTTTTCTGTTCTTTTGAGGCGCATAGTGGATACTACGCAACGAAAAAGAACAGAAAAATGGACCGCTGTGGCGCTTTTGCAGTAGGGATATTTTCTACCGCGCAGGCTCCTAGCTCGGAAACAACGCTTGATTTTTGTAAAACAGTTCGTTTATCCTTTACTATATGGTACCGATTGCTGCAGGAAGTGGCTGCCTTGCTTGTTAGAAAAAGCGTTAATTATCAAGTGATTAGGGGCGGTACTCAAAATGGGCGCTGCGTTATAGGACGACGCAGCGGCTGGTCGTTGATGGCAACCTA
>JABDQW010000158.1 GCA_013042055.1 Gammaproteobacteria bacterium
AGTTGCAACGCCGCCATGGCGCTTGAGGGGCAGTGATAAACTGGGTAGCGACTCACCGCTTGGGTGAATGTCAAATACTGTACTACTCTTCGAGAAATCATAGAGTTGAGTAGCGGTAACAGCGGTCAACTGCGGAATCTAGGATCAAGGGGGATCGTCCAAGATGCGACGCCAACTTGCACGTAAAACCGAATAGGACAAACTGTAACCGCATTATACCCTGTCATTTCGAGCGTATCTGTTTGAAACATGGACTAATACTCAACATTGCACGTCCGCTTTCGTGCGACATCCGGGTTAGCCCGCATATCTCACCAGGATCTTGGCACTTTCAACAAATGTCATCTTGGTGAGGCGGCAATCGGGATTTCCGCACCGCTGTGTTATAACAGCATCGCCGATAGGATCGAAGCGAACTGTGGTCACGGCGCCGGCGTTATTACGATTCGGCCTTTGTCCCAAAGATATGCGTGATCGGCATCGTTGAGCTTGTTGAAACGCATGATTGCGTGCAGGCTCTTGACGTAGTCAATGCCGCGCTCGGAATATTTGTCCAGCGTCTTCGCCAGGTCCCAACCGGTGGGTTGCTTCTCCTGTTGGCGGAATACGGCGCGTTTTTGACGCATGTGTTGATAAGCGCGGTGTGTATTCAGGTTTAGCATATAGGCTTCGATGGAAGCCTGTGGCGATTCGAAAGCGGCGATACCGTAGTTACCGAGTTCGGTGCGTTGCTGTTGGGGTTTAATACCGTTACCGCTGAAATCCCATTGCCCGAATAGCGAATTGCCTTTGATCGCGAAACGCGACGTGCCCCAGCCACTTTCTTCCGCGGCCTGTGCCAACGCCAGCGAAGGTGGCACGATATCGACGCGCTTCTTGAGCTCAGTCAGGGTCTTGGTATCCAGTTTATCGGTTTCTTGTTTGATGACCTTGTATTTAACGGCCAGTGCTGCCAGCCATTCGTTGTCGTCGATATCATTCTTACTAATTGCTTGCTGCAGTCGCTGTCTTTCGTTCAAGATCTTTTCGTTCGACTGCAATATCCCGGAGCCAGTCAGGCGGAAGAAAATGTTTTTCTTGTCGCTGATCGGGATTGTCTGGGTGACTTGCTGCCAGCGTTGGGGGATATGCGTGAGTTCGATGCGGGGAATTTCACGGATGCCGGCTTGCCACTGCTCGGCGGTGTAGCCAATTTTTTTGAACAGCCGCAGCACATCATCATAGTTCTGCGATTCGACAGTGCGTATGATCGCCGTATCACTATACGCAGGTTGAAAGCCAAAGACGGTGGCCAAAGCAACGCCAAGATAACGTTTAGCTGGAACTCCCATGGATAATACCTCTTATTATTATTTTTTGTTCAATTCAGTTATTTGCTTTTCCAGTTGCCGCATCTGCTTGCGCAGCTCGACTAGTTTATGCGCAATGGCGATATTTCTGAAGTAGTCTTTTACTGGTTGTGTCGGCAGGCCGGCGTAAGTGCCCGGCGTGTCGATGTCGTTGATCACGCCGGCGCGCTGAACCAGTATCGTGTTATCGGCTATGTTAATGTGATCGAGCACGCCGGTCTGACCGCTCATGATAACGCCACGGCCTATCGTAGTCGAACCAGCAACCGTTGAATGTGCCAGCACCAGCCCGTCTTCACCTATGTCAACGTTATGTGCGATATGCACCAGGGCGTCGAACTTGCAGCCGGATCGGATTCGCGTCTCGTCGTAAGCAGCGCGGTCAATATTACAGTTCGTACCGATCAGAACGTCATCCTCGATGACGACCTTGCCGGTTTGAGGTATGCGGTGGCTTCTACCGTGTTGATCTTGTGCGAAGCCAAAGCCCTCCATACCAATCACGCAGCCGGATTTCAGGATCACGCGATTTCCCAGCTCGCATCCCTGAGCGACCACAACATTCGGGTGCAGAATGCAGTCGTCGCCGATGACAACATCTTGTTCCACCACGGTATTGGCTTTGATGATGCTGTTGCGTCCTATGGTTACATTGCGGCTGATGACAACACCTGGTCCAATGATCACGTCTGCGGCGAGACCGGCGGTGTCATGTATCGTGGCCGACGGATGAATAGTCGGCCAGCCGGTGTCGTGGTGGTCATGGTCATCATAGGCTTGGCGAATAAGTGCCTGTGCCAGGCGGACGTTGTTACTGATCAGAATGGTGCTCGATGGCAACGTTATAAAAGCGGCTGCCAGTTCACTGTTGGTGACGATGGCGGCAGGCTTACCATTGATAGCGCGGTCAATGAAATCCGCGTTGTCGACGAAAATCAGCGAGCCTGCGCCGCTGCGTTCAACAGGATCGATGCGGCTGATATCGACATCCGGTCCCGTTATTTTGTCGAGGATGCCACGCGCGTGAAATCTGTCGAATATCTGGCTGGCCTTGATGTTCATTGGCGGGGTTAGTGGAATAATCGCGCGATCAACTCGCTGGTGTGTTTTATGTCGTCTGCATTCCACAAAGCGCTGATCATTGCGGCCATGTCGGCACCGGCGCCAATCACTTTGGCGACATTGCTGGTGTCGATGCCGCCAATAGCGCAAACTGGTATGGAGAGTTGTGATTTTGCTGCAGTGATCAGTGCACAACTCGCCGAACGGGCGGCCTGTTTCGTCGGCGAATCAAATATTGCACCGAAAGCGACGTAGTCTGCCCCCGCAGACTGGGCAGCTAACGCACGCTGCAGCTGGTTATAGCATGATACGCCGATGAGGCGGGTGTCGCCCAATAGCATCCGCGCCTCGCTGATCGTCGCATCGTTTTCACCCAGATGTACGCCGTCGGCTGCAACGGTTTTTGCCAGTGTTAAATCGTCATTGATGATCAACGTTGCGGCGTACTGGCTACACAAGGCACGCAATAGTGCTGCCTGTTGCCGGCGTTTGGTGTCATCAGAGGATTTATCGCGATACTGAATGATCGCAGCCCCACCTTGTAGAGCCTGCTCGACAGTCTTCGCAAAAGCCGATTCGGAGATCAAGTTTTCATCAGTGATCGCGTACAGGCCACGAAGCCGGCTATCACTCACAGGTCTTCTGCTTGGTCCAGAAAAAGCGGTCGGGATGGTACTGACCCATGCCAATGCGTTTACCATGGATCAGGGTCTTATGGGTGTAGTCCAGTGCCTGGCGCACGGCATTCTCGATCTCGGGTTCGATGGTCATCATAGCCGCCAGGCTGGAAGCCAGGGTGCAGCCAGAACCATGGTATTTGTGAGGCAAGCGCTGATAGCTGTAGCGCGTCAATTCGCGGTGATTACTGAATAAGGTGTGTACCACATCGGTGGTTTTACCGTGGGTGCCGGTTAGCAATACGTATTGGCAGCTGGTTTCCAGCAATGCGACTGCGGCAGCGGTTGGCGTATCCGAGCCAGGTGCTAGGGCGTGCACTTCGAATATATTCGGTGTCAGAATCGTCGTCAGTGGCAGCAACAGGCTGCGCGCACTATCAACCAGATCCGGCGTGCTCAAAGCACCGTCTTTTTCGGTACTGAATACCGGGTCATATACAACCTTGATCGATGGATAATCCATCAGTATCGAATGTATCGCTTCGGCAATCTCGGTGCTGCCAACCATGCCTATTTTGATCACGCTGATGGGCATATCCTCAAGCACGGCCCGCGCCTGTTCGATTATCAAATCGGCTGGCATCGGTGCAAATGAGATCACGTCCTGGGTATCTTGCACCGTCGCAGCTGTAATGATGGGTGCGCACAATGCACCTTGGCTGCTGATGGCCTCGATATCGGCGAGAATTCCGGCGCCGCCCGACGGGTCGAGTCCGGAAAAACAGAGTACTACAGGTGGTTTGGTTTCGGTCACGAGCTACAGTCTATTCCTGAATGGGCGTATGACAAGGATCTTTTTAACCTTGAACCTTGGGTTGACGTTGGTCGTAAGCAGTGCTGCGTATACTGGTTTAGATCGTCTGTCATTGCTGTGGTTTTTTAGATTATTTTGACGTGTACAATAACGCATCTTTTAATCAATGGGAAATTTAAATGGCGTCCAAGAAATGGGTCTGTATTGTGTGTGGTTATGTATACGACGAAGAGGCGGGCGATCCCGATCACGGTATTGAGCCGGGGACGGCCTGGGCGGATGTGCCCGATGATTGGGAATGTCCAGATTGTGGCGCGGCCAAGTCCGACTTCGAAATGGAACTGGCTGCCTAGCCCGGAATTGTGCGTAGGCGGTTGGGGGTGGGATGCTGATAAGGCCATGCCTTTGGAGCAAAGCTAGAATGATCAGAACTACGGGCTAGCGTCATAAAATGACAGACAGCAGGATTCGAACCGCGGCCTTCCTCGATCTTGAATCGATCGGCTGTGAGGACCTGGATATGGCGACGCTGGAAGCGGCGGCGGATCGCTGGCTATGGTATGGCGTGGTGCGCGCCGAGGAGTTGGATGCGGTATTGGATGACGTCGATGTCGTTGTCAGCAACAAGGTGGTATTGAATGATTCCCACCTGTCAAAAGCAAAACGATTGAAGCTGGTGTGCATTGCTGCCACCGGTGCAGATAATGTTGATGTCGCCGCGGCTACCAGCAACAATATTGTCGTAGCCAACGTCCATGGTTATGCCACAGCGTCGGTCGCACAGCATATGTTTGGCCTGCTGTTGGCGCTGACTACGCGTTTCAATGACTATACAGCAGCAGTGAAACGTGGTGACTGGAGTAAAAGCCGGTTCTTCTGCTTGCTGGATTACCCGGTCAGGGAGCTCGCCGGTAAAACCCTTGGTATTGTCGGTTTTGGTCATCTCGGCCAGGCGGTGGCAAAAGTCGCTGAGGCCTTCGGTATGAAGGTGCTGTTGGCGAAGCGCAACGCACAGGATCAACGGCCGGGGCGTATTGCACTTAGCGAGCTATTACCCAGAGTTGATGTGTTGTCGTTACATTGTCCGCTGACGGAAGAAACGAGGCACTTGATCGGTACGCGAGAACTGGCATTGATGAAAAAGGACGCCGTACTGATCAATACGGCCCGTGGTGGGCTGATCGATGAGATGGCGTTGCTCGAAGCGTTGCAAAACCAGCAGATTGGTGGCGCAGGCCTGGATGTGCTGCAACCGGAGCCGCCGCCGGCCGAGCATCCGTTACTCACAGCGGAGCTGAGTAATCTGATCATTACACCGCATACGGCGTGGATCAGTCGCGAATCACGGCAGCGCTTGATTAACGAAATCGCGTTGAATATCGAGGCGTTTAAAACCGGGCAGGTCAGGAACCGGGTTGTGTAGGTTTTTTACCGCAGAGGCGCAGAGGCTCTGCGGTTAACCAAATATTACTCACCCATCACCGTAACGGTCACCCTGCGCTGATGCGGATGCGGATGCGTGCGATGTTCCCATAGATAGATCCCCTGCCAGGTACCGAGCGTATTTCTACCCTGGTCCACCGGGATGGATAAGGTGCTTTGCGTCAGTACCGTGCGAATGTGCGCCGGCATGTCATCGGGACCTTCGTCGATGTGCTGATACAGGCTGTCGCCATCGGGAACAATTTTCTTCATAAACCGTTCCAGATCGGTGCGTACCGTTGGGTCTGCGTTCTCACACAGGATCAAGGAGGCGCTGGTGTGGTGTATGAAAATCTGGCAAATGCCCTGGTGGATGCCTGAACTGCGTATAACGGTATCGATGTCGCGGCTGATATTGTTCGTTCCCCGGCCGCGGGTGGAAAAGCGGAGTTGTTGCTGATAGACCATTACGCAGTGTCTGTCGACTTGCCGATATTACGTTTATCTGTATTGACAGCGCAGGTTAACATAAATAATACGTAGTTCACTTGTGATCACGCGGTTTTGCTCTTTTTCCTGGTTTAGTAGGCGCTAAAGACAGGCTGCGTAGGTCTCGGCCAGATTGTGCATAATCTCGAACCAGGTGTCCTCACCTGCGTTCAGACGCAAACCGATGGCATCCAGTTCCATAACCTTCACGTCGAAATCTTTTGTCAACGTATCGACCAGGGCAGGGCGGTTCGGTGCTTCGTAGACCAGGCAGTGGACCTGTTGATCGCGGATAATGTGGCGCAACTGTTGAACATGGCGGGCACTTGGGTTGACTTCATCACCGCTGTTAACAAACCCTGCATGATTCAACCCATAGGCCTGTTCGAAATATTGGTAGGCATCGTGGTAACTCAGATAGGGGGACTTTATACCCGCCAGTTTGTGCGGTATCGCCGCGTCTGTTTCACTGATACGTTTGTGCAGGCGTTGTCGGTTGGCTTCATAATGTTCCGCATTGCTGGCGTCCAACACGATCAACCTAGTGGTAATTTCATCGACTAGCGCGTGTGCATTGTGTGCGGATAACCAGATATGCGGATCGATATGCGCATGAGTGTGTTTGTGGTGACCGCGGCTTCGGGTCGTTAGATGCTGGAGACCGGGTGCGTCGATTAGCGCAGCCGCTGTCGTGGATAGGGCGAAACTCTCCAGGATACGCGGCATGAAGGTTTCAAGCTCGGGGCCAATCCAGAAGATCAGATCCGCGTTTGCCAATGTGCGGCGCTCAGACGGTCTAAGGCTGTAATGGTGCGGGGAGGCGCCGCCAGCCATGATCAAGGCCGGTTCGGCGATGCCGTGCATGACACCGGCGACAAGTGAGTGCAGTGGTTTGATGGTCACTGCAACGCGGACAGTATTGGCATGTGTCAGCGCCGGTAAAAACGGGGCGAGTAGCAGGAACAAGAGTAAAGCGCGGTGCATGGTTTTCAGACAATGTGGAATTTTTGTTATGTTATAATATAACATTATCCTGGATTCCGCAGTTGAATACAGATTTAGCGCTGCACCTTTAATCATAGAGTTGACTAGAAGTAATAGCGATCAACTGCGGAATCTAGGAGCCTGTCGGATTTAACGCTGATCTACTGCGGAAAAGCCGAATTTGGTCAGATTCTCCGATCTTTCTCGTTAAATAGCGGTGCTATTCGCCTCAACAGACCGAAAAATCTGCCTCAAATCGGCTTTCCCTCGCTACGATCGGTCAAGTCCGACAGGCTCCTAGGATTATTAATTCAGTTTGACGGTTTATCGTGTCGAGTAGATATGAGTAATTTGTGTTCACACTCAGCATTGGCGAGCTGCACGTTGCCATCTTCCGAACAAGTCGCGGATTTTCTCGATCAAGCCGAAATTCTGTGTGATCGCCGCAATCTGCGTTTCACCCAACTGCGCAAGCAGGTTCTCGAACTGGTTTGTCGCGCAGAGCAGCCTGTGGGTGCTTATCAATTGCTGGACGAGTTGCGTCAATCCGGCCGCTCGGCGGCGCCCCCGACGGTCTATCGCGCACTCGATTTTCTCCGCGAGCAAGGCTTGATCCACCGTCTCGCCACCAATTACACCTATCTCGCCTGCGCCCATCCGCAGCACGCGCATGCCGCAGTGTTTCTGGTTTGCGGCGGGTGTGGTCATACTCAGGAGGTGCACACCGAGGACGTGATTGCTGAACTCGAGCAGCGCGCGGAGCAATTCGATTTTACCATCGCGCACGCTTCAGTCGAGATCACCGGCTTGTGCCATCGCTGTAGGGACCCGGAATGAACACTGTTGACAGTGAGGTGCTGTTATCCGCCACTGGACTTGGTTATGCGGTTAGGGGCGTGGAAATCTTACACGCTGTCGATATCGAACTACGCAGAGGCGAGATACTGACACTGATAGGGCCCAACGGTGCGGGTAAAACCAGTCTGGTACGCATATTGCTGGGGTTGAAGGAAGCGAGTTGTGGAAGCGTGCACATCAGACCCGGTGTGCAGATTGGTTACGTACCGCAGAAGCTGCATATTGATCCAGTGTTGCCATTGCGAGTTCGCGATTTTTTAGTAACCGCAGGCCGATTCAAACAGGAACGCTTGCTTCAGGTTCTACAGGAAGTCCATTCAGCGCATCTGCTGAGCGCGTCTGTACACACTTTATCGGGTGGCGAGTTTCAGCGCGTTTTGCTGGCGCGGGCGCTGTTGCACCAACCCGACGTGTTGGTGCTGGACGAGCCTGCCCAGGGGGTCGATATCATCGGACAGCAAGCACTCTACCGCACGATCAAACACATTCGTGATCGTCACGCCTGCGGTGTACTGATGGTTTCGCACGATCTGCATCTAGTGATGGCCTCAACCGACCAAGTCGTCTGCTTGAATAAGCATATCTGTTGTACCGGCCATCCCGATGATGTCAGCGGGCACCCTGAGTACCTGAAAATCTTTGGCCAGGCGATGGAAGGACTGGCGCCGTACTCGCATCATCATGATCACTCTCATGATGCCCACGGCAATGTTGTTCCCCTCGAACGCGACAATCAGGCGGTTGCAGATGATCGATGATTTCATTATCAATGCGCTGCTGGCCGGTATCGCTGTCGCACTGGTCGCCGGCCCACTTGGTTGTGTCGTGGTATGGCGGCGCATGGCGTATTTCGGCGATACGCTGGCGCATTCTGCGTTGTTGGGTGTCGCGCTCGCGGTATCGTTTGAGCTGGCGCCGATCATCGGCGTTGTGTTCATCGGCATTTTGCTGGCGGCGCTGTTGTTCTGGCTGGAACAACGCAGGGAACTGTCTTCCGATACCTTGCTGGGCATTCTGTCACACAGTGCCCTCGCGCTCGGGCTGATCGTGTTCTCCTACATTCAGCTACGCGTGCCTGGTATCGATCTGATGGCCTATCTGTTCGGTGACATCCTCGCGGTTAGTACAGACGAGATTGTCTGGATGTTTGCCGGAACCGTATTTATTTTGGCGCTGTATGCAGGCTTATGGCGACCCTTGCTTACCATCTCTGTCAACGAAGACATGGCGCGTACGGATGGCGTTCGCGTCGCTTTGGTGCGCTTTTTGTTCATGCTGCAACTGGCCATGGTGATTGCGGCGGCGATCAAGGTGGTGGGAATTCTGCTGATCACAGCTTTGCTGATCATTCCGGCGGCGAGTGCACGTGGCTTCTCCAGCACACCGGTGCAAATGGCGCTATTGTCGGCCGGATTGGCTGTGACCGCCGTTGTCGTCGGTCTGGGTGCATCCCTGTATCAGGATATACCGGCGGGTCCGGCTATCGTTGTTGCTGCAGCACTGGGCTTTTTTCTGACGCGGCTGCCGCGCTTGAGATACTGATTCGCTGAGCGTCCGCGGCTGATTGCTTTTCGATGAGTTTGCGCACCTCGGCTTCAGCGTATCTGGCCAGCTCGTCACGGCTTTTGTTCTCAGCACTCACGGCTTCTGCAAAATAAATTTCTACCACCAGCTGTCTTGCGCTGATTAAACGTTTCGCGGATTTGGTAAAATCCGTTTTGTCATACCGCCGCACGGCTGAATGCACGCTATTGCCTTCAGGGCAGGGATAACGAATAGCCACCGGTTGTACATGGCTGCCACTGTCGACAGCGCTCTGAAGCAGTCGACTGTGGAATTTTCTTACGTTGCCGTCGGTAATAGTACCTTCGGCGAACAGCATGACGTTGTGCTTTGCTGACAAGGCGTCGGCCATGGCCTTGTTGGCTTTGTTTGCGGCCTGCCTGCCACCGCGTTCGATATAGAGGGTACCGGCTCGGGTGGCCAGCCAGCCGAGCAATGGCCAGCTTTTAACTTCTGCCTTGGATAGAAAGCGAACCGGCAGTACGCTGCCCAGCGCTGTGATGTCGAACGGTGACACGTGATTACTGACGAACAAGGTGGCTTGTTTGCGCGGAGTGCCGTAGACGCGTAATGTGACATCGAGGCTGTTTGCGATGTTGCGATGCCACCAGCGGGTCACGTAGCTCCGCAGCCCGGTCGGTGGCAAGGTGCCGCGTTGAAACAGCGCAGTAAAAAGACTGCCTGTTGTGATTACGAAGCTGAGAAGTAGTAATCGATAACCAATTCGTACTCTGTGCATAGCAACCTTGACTAAGCTACATCGAAAAACGCATCGAAAGATCGATTGCGATTATATCCTTGGTTAATGCGCCGGTCGATATGAAGTCGACACCGGTGTTGGCATACTCGCGAATATTATCCAGCGTAATCCCTCCCGATGCCTCGAGTGGTATTTTACCATTACTCAGTTGGACGGCTTGGCGTATTTGATCGGGCGTGAAATTGTCCAGAAGAGCACGATTGACGCCGGCATCAATCGCCTGTTCCAGCTGCGCTATCGATTCGACTTCGATTTCTACAGCATAACCGGGATTCTGGAAGCGTGCCCGTTCCACTGCGGATGCGATGCTTCCAGCAGCGAGTATGTGGTTTTCCTTGATCAGAATGGCGTCATAGAGCCCCATACGATGGTTCTGGCAGCCACCGCAGGTGACTGCATATTTCTGTGCGGCACGCAAACCCGGTATGGTTTTACGTGTATCGAGCACCACCGCGCGGGTACCTTCGACTGCACGAGCATATTTGGCGGCGAGGGTAGCGGTTGCTGACAAGGTTTGGATAAAATTCAGTGCCGTGCGCTCACCGCTTAATAGTGAGCGGGATGGCCCACTCAAGCTGCAGATGGTCTCACCGGCGGCGACATCGTTGCCGTCGTCGACATGCCATTCGACATAGACTTGATCATCGATTTGCCGAAACACTTCTTCAAACCAGTCCATGCCGCAGAATACGCAGTCTTCGCGGCTGATGACGTTGGCTAGCGACACAGACTCTGCGGGAATCAGCTCCGCGGTGATATCGCCGTCGCCGATATCTTCACGCAAGGCGGTATGTACGGTTTCTTCGATCGTGCTGTGGGTAACTGGCATGCTAGGGCCTGTTAACACTATGCGGATGCCCAGCGTTGGCCCTCCAATGTGGCCAGGCAAGGCGCGCAGAGCGCGGT
>JABDQW010000151.1 GCA_013042055.1 Gammaproteobacteria bacterium
CCTCTTTTCTCTTGTACCCTTGACAGTCTTTTCACCAGCTCCATTTATGCGCTCTGGTGGTTTTATCAAGTGATCAAACGACCAGTTATAGCTACCATCGGCCTTCATGATCAATCCAATATGCGCACGGTTCGCTACGAATTCGGTCACTTCAATGTTTCCGCTAAGAAGTGACAGCAATGAAATCTGAACTCTTGTTTCAGATAAATCGATGAAATCGTCTTCGCCAAATCCCTCAGCGTTCTTTACATGTATTCGTTTAACTAATAATTCCGGCAGTAAGGAGACTGTCACCCTTACCTCACCATCAATGTATGCTTCACGTTGAGTCAGGACTTTTATCTGTTCAAGCAGAATTACTCTGGCCTTATCCGATGTGAAGCTGACACCGATGTAAACAAGCAGCACTTGAGCGATCACGAGCACTATCAACAGCAAGAAAAAGATCTTGAGGAGCTTTGCAATACGTCTGCTTACGCTCATAGATGGAGATGGGCTAGCCCGCATTTCTCACCAGGATCACGGGAGCATTGGTGTTCGTAAGCGCCGCTCTGGAGCGAAAAGCGTAGCAATAGCTACGGTTTGAGTGAAGAGCAAGCTTACGGACACGAAGACTAGCCTGAACCGTGATAGGCATGCTTGAATAACACACTGTATTTTTAATCATCCTAGCTTTACTCCAAATAGCCAATGCTTTATCAGTATTCGACGCCGCCTGGTGAGAAATGCGGGCTAGATACCAAGATCGTCCCAGATCGAATCAATGCGCTGTTTCACACTTTCGTCCATACTGATCGGATGACCCCAATCTCGTTCGGTTTCACCTTTCCACTTGTTGGTTGCATCGATACCGACTTTCGATCCCAAGCCGGATACCGGTGATGCAAAGTCGAGATAATCAATCGGTGTATTGTTCACTAAGGTAAAATCGCGTACCGGGTCAATTCGGGTGCTGATGGCCCAGATAACATCCTTCCAGTCACGCGTATTCACATCATCGTCGACAACGATGACAATCTTGGTATACATGAATTGGCGAAGAAAGGACCACACGCCCATCATCACGCGTTTGGCGTGACCCGGGTACTTTTTCTTAATACTAACGATTGCGACACGATATGAGCATCCTTCCGGTGGCAGATAGAAGTCGATGATTTCAGGAAACTGCTTCTGCAGTATCGGAACAAACACTTCATTCAAGGCAACGCCTAAGATAGCGGGCTCATCGGGTGGTCGACCGGTGTACGTGCTGTGATAAATCGGATCTTTACGGTGGCTTATACGCTCAATCGTAAAAACCGGGAAAACTTCGGTTTCATTGTAATAACCGGTATGATCGCCAAATGGGCCCTCTTCTGCGACCTCGCCTGGGTAGATGTAACCTTCCAGAATCATTTCGGCACGTGCTGGTAGACTCAGATCACCAACGTGGCTTTTGACGATCTCGGTTTTTTTCCCGCGCAACAAGCCGGCGAAAGCATATTCGGACAGCGAATCCGGGACCGGTGTTACTGCACCGAGAGTCGTTGCCGGATCTGCACCCAATGCGACAGCGACCGGAAAGGGCTCGTCAGGATGTTGTTGTACCCAGTCTCGGTAGTCGAGAGCACCGCCGCGATGTGAAAGCCAGCGCATGATCACCTTGTTCCTGGCGATCACCTGCTGCCGATAAATACCCAGATTCTGCCGCTCTTTCTCCGGTCCCCGCGTGATAACCAGTCCCCAGGTGATCAACGGTGCTGCATCGTCTGGCCAGCAGGTCTGGATCGGTAATGACGACAAGTCGACCGCTTTCTTATCAATAATAACTTGCTGGCACGGCGCCTGTTTGACGATTTTTGGCGCCATATTCAGTACCTGTTTAAAGACACCCATCTTCTCCCAAGCGTCTTTCATTCCTTTTGGAGGGTCGGGCTCTTTGAGGAAAGCCAGCAATTTACCGACTTCGCGCAACGCTTCTACGTTATCTTCCCCCATTGCAAGGGCAACGCGCTTGGCAGTACCGAACAGATTGCCCAATACCGGAACAGTATGATTCTTGACATTTTCGAATAATAACGCCGGTCCCTCGGCTTTTATCGTGCGGTCGCAAATTTCGGTGATTTCCAGATAGGGATCAACTTCATGTCGAACACGCTTGAGTTCACCCATACGTTCCAGCTGGTCGATGAAATCTCTCAAATCGCTGTGTGTCATATAGTTTCCGGGGGTAAGGTCTGGACAAGTGAGGATTATCCTAGAACAGACAGACGAATTGTCAAAATGATCCTGATCAGATCTGGAGTCACTGCTGTGAGTGTTAAGTAATTCGTTGATGGAAACAGAGCACGAGTTTCGACCTTTCGCTCCCTGATTTATGACAGAGGATATGAGTCCGCGAATAGCGCCAAAAGTCTTTGTTTTATTTATCCTTTGCGTTATTTGCGGACAGACTCATCTTAATCTGTTGGCGTCGTTGTATCGGATCCAATGGCCGATACCGGACCGCAGCGGGTCGAATCAGGTATCGATGTTTTCTGCGGATAGTGCGTTTTGTTCTATGAAATCTCGTCGAGGTTCAACCTGATCACCCATCAGTGTGGTGAAAACCTGGTCAGCAGCAATCGCATCTTCAATACGTACTTGCAACATACGGCGAGTCTCGGGATTCATCGTGGTTTCCCAGAGTTGGTCGGGATTCATTTCACCCAGACCTTTATAGCGCTGAATATTCTGACCTTTACTTGCCTGTTGCATCAACCAGTCCATAACCTCAGCGAAATTTGCTACTTCGGACTGTTTGTCACCTCGTTCAACGCGTGCGCCTTCGCCAACCAGCGAATCCAGTTTACCGCCCAACGTGGCGAGCAATTTATACTCACTGGAGGTGAAAAACTCGGTATCGAGACGAAAGCTGTGTTCCAGTCCGTGTACCGTCTTGGTCATTTCCAACGCTGCATTGTCTTCCTCATCGGCAACGACCTTGCCGTCATAAACAATACCGCTTAATTTGTGTTTATCTAACAAAATCAACAACTTATATAAGTACTGTTGGACTTGATCAACATCGTCTAACTCGTTTTCACTAATTCCTTTAAGATATATCATTTCATTTAAGACATTCGCATCGACTCTGCGCGATAGTCTGCGGATGATCTTAGTGGCCGCAAGATATTGCATAGCCAGATCTTCCAATGCCGTTTCCTTGATTGGCGGAGTATTTTTATCCACGTACAATCGCGCACCTTCCAATGCTTGCTGAAGCAAATAGGCATCGAGCTCATCGTCATCTTTGACATAGCGTTCTTGCTTGCCCTTCTTCACCTTGTACAACGGTGGCTGCGCAATGTAAACGTAACCACGCTCGATCAGTTCGCTCATCTGACGGTAGAAAAAAGTTAGCAACAAGGTACGGATATGTGAGCCGTCTACATCAGCATCCGTCATAATGATGATGCGATGGTAGCGAAGCTTGTCCGGATTATACTCGTCAGCTCCAATACCACAGCCCAGGGCAGTGATCAGTGTTCCCACTTCTGCAGATGACAACATTTTATCAAAGCGGGCTTTTTCAACATTCAAAATCTTACCCTTGAGTGGCAAGATGGCTTGGGTACGTCTATCACGACCCTGTTTCGCAGAACCACCCGCGGAGTCACCCTCCACCAGATAGAGCTCACTCAACGCTGGATCTTTTTCCTGACAATCGGCCAATTTTCCAGGCAGACCCGCAATATCGAGCGCGCCTTTGCGTCGTGTCATCTCTCGTGCTTTTCGAGCGGCTTCTCGCGCGCGTGAAGCCTCAATAATTTTTGACGTAATGGCTTTGGCTTCTGTTGGCCGCTCCAACAGGAATTCCTGGAGTTTTTCAGCCAGAGTTGACTCAACTGCAGACTTCACCTCGGACGATACCAGTTTATCCTTGGTTTGAGAGGAAAATTTAGGATCGGGGACTTTAACGGATAACACTGCCATCAAGCCTTCGCGGGCATCATCACCCGAAACATTGATCTTGGCGCGCGATGTGATTCCCTCTTTCTCCATGTACTGGTTCAGGCTTCGTGTCAACGCAGTACGAAAACCAGCGACATGGGTACCACCGTCTTTTTGCGGTATGTTATTCGTGAATGGGTAAATATTTTCCTGGTATGAATCATTCCATTGCATAGCAACCTCAATCTCAATGCCATCCTTCTCTGCGTTGAAGTGGAGAACGGTGTCATGTAATGGCGTTTTATTCTTGTTTAAATGCTCTACAAACGATTTGATGCCGCCTTCGTACTCAAATTCATCTTTTTTATCGTCTCTCTCATCAGAAAGTACGATCCTCACCCCGCAATTAAGAAAAGAAAGCTCTCTCAAACGCTTGGAAAGAATATCGTAATGAAATTCGATATTGGAAAAAATCGATTCACTGGGCCAGAAACGCAATGCGGTACCGGTTTTTTCGGTCTCGCCGACGTCAGCGAGCGCTTCCACCGGCTCCCCCATAGCGTATTCTTGCCGGTATTTTTTACCGCCGCGATATATCGTCAATTCCATTTTTTTGGACAAGGCATTGACCACGGAAACACCAACACCGTGGAGACCACCGGAGACCTTGTAAGAATTATCATCAAATTTTCCGCCGGCGTGCAGAACCGTCATGATCACTTCGGCAGCCGATATTCCTTCCTCAGTGTGGATATCCGTTGGAATTCCGCGACCATTGTCAGTTACCGTGACCGAGTGATCGCTGTGAATTTTGACCCTGATTTCAGTGCAGTAACCCGCGAGTGCTTCGTCGATCGAATTATCGACAACTTCGAAGACCATGTGGTGCAGTCCGGTACCGTCATCGGTGTCACCGATATACATACCTGGCCTTTTACGCACCGCTTCCAAGCCTTTGAGCACTTTGATATTGGAAGAATCGTAGGTTTGATCAGAACTCATTGGAATTGGACTAGCGAAATAACAGCGAAGCCGCATTATAACAGGCTTTTTGGCCAAATACTCGTGATATCAGCATCTTATGGCTGCTGTAGATGTAAATAAAAGCTGCGCATTGCCTGATACATTGGAATTGGCAACCTGTGAATGCTGCAGACGCAGCATATCAGCAGACGGTCACATGATCGCGGCCGAACAGGATTTACTTAAGTGATCCATGTTCCACGTGAAACAAACAAACATCAGGCCAGCCGTTGAGATCAATTTGATCAGATTTTATCGCAGTGAGAAATAATTGGATTGACATTTTCTGTAACACTGAGAGTATTTCCGAGCGATGATAATCATCGAGTTCAGCTGCGAGATCGTCATATAAAAGGATGCAATGCCTTTTCGCTGCCTGAGTGTAGTGTTGAATCTGGGCCAGTTTTAGTAATGCCACTAGTACCTTTTGTTGTCCTCGTGATATTCCAGTCTGTGCAGATTTACCATCAACCAGGATCTCTAGATCAGCACGATGCGGCCCGGATTGCGTAAAGCCCCTGATCCGATCGCGCTCTTGATTCTGTTGGAGAACATCTAGCAAGCTCAAACCGGTTTTCCAACCTCGCTTGTAGTCGAATCTGACCACATGTGCTGGAAAGAACTGATTCAATAGATCAGATAAGTAAGATTTTAGGTCCTGCAGATAAGCGCTGCGTAATTTATCGATATAATGTGCAGCTTGATCGAGTTCCATATCCCAGAATCTGCAATATGACAGTGCCTGACCAGACCTCAAAGCCGCATTTCTCTGTGATAAGGCCCTTTTATACCGTTGCCAGGATTCAAAAAAACCGTGTTCCACGTGGAACACGCCCCAGTCGATGTAAGCCCTCCGCTCAGTTGGGCTCCCAGTGATCAATCGATAACTGTCGGGGTGTATTGCCATCACAGGCAATATTGACGTTATATCCGCAATGCGTTGGATGTTTCGACGATTTGCGCGAACTTCGAGTTTCTGTTTACTACGGAATATTCCAATAGGTATCTGGTTGCCATTGCTGTCTATTGCAGATGTGAATAGCTCCATTCGGTTCGCGTTGTTGTTGATCAAATCACTTATATTTGGTGTTCTGAACGAGCGCAAGTGGCTTAGATAGTAGATAGATTCGAGCAGGCTGGTTTTGCCCGATGCATTGATTCCGGAAATCAGGTTGACACCGGCACAGGGTTGAAATTCAACATCGATAAGATTCCGGAAATCAAGAATCTTTAAATGTGATAATTGCATATGGCACGGTTGTCTGGAGGAAATCTTTCAGTGAAGTATCAGAGTAACATCTGTCAGCCTAACCTACACGTCTCACCAGAAAGACAAAGCCTTGAGCTCAGTCGGCAATACACACGGTTTTTCCACCCCTTCGCTAAATCCTTTTTTGCAAATCCTTCTGGAACGGATTTGGACCTCAAAGCGAACCCGGAGGGGTGAAATACAGGGATGTATTTTATCAATTCAACTCTCGGTGTGATCGTCTCTTCCCTGGTCAGACAAGCGGGCTGATGTTCGTAAGCGCCGCCCTGGAGCAAAAAGCGTAGCAATAGGTACGTACGGTTTGAGTGAAGAGCAAGCTTACGCACACGAAGACCAGCCTGAACCGTGATAGGCATGCCGTAATTACAAGCTGTATTTTTGGCCATCCCAGCTTTTCTGTTACCGGCTGATGATGTATCCGTGGTTCGCGCCGCCTGGTGAGAAACGCGGGTGCGCTTTAGCTAATGGAAGTCCGCTCAAAACACGGTCCTTGGCAATGCGCACTATAACCGCATCGGCATGATTACGTATTGGCAATCAGGAAGATCTGGGTAGGTCAGAAGACAGCTACTGTTCGAGTCCCTGAGCGCCGCTTGGACCTTAGTCGCATCAGTCACGTTGAGTACATCGAGAAGATAATTGACATTGAATCCAATTTCGAGTGTATCCCCACTGTACGTGACCTCAACTTCTACATCAGCTTCTTCTTGATCTGGATTCTGTGCCTGCAACAGCAATAGGTTATCTTTGGCTACGAGTCTAATGCCACGATACTTTTCGTTGCATAGAATTGATGCTCGAACCAGCGCCTGGCGAAGGCTATCTCGCTCAGCGAGGATCAGGTTGTTGCCATCTTCGGGTATGACCCGATTATAGTCAGGAAAGCGGCCATCGATGAGCTTAGACGTAAAGCGGATATTCCCTACTTCGATCCTGATATGATTAGTACCTAGAAACATTTTCAAAAGTGCATCGCTATCTTCAAGTAAGCGGACCAATTCCTGGACACCTTTTCTGGGCACAATAACCTGTTTGATTTCTGCCACATCACAGTCCGTTGCTTTTTCGCAATAGGACAAGCGATGCCCATCCGTTGCGATTGCTCGAATTGATCCACTACTGACTTCGAGTAACAGACCATTCAGATAATAGCGAACGTCCTGTAAAGCCATCGCGAATGATGTTCTGTCGATCAATTCTTTTAGCGTTTTCTGAGGTAATTCGAATTCTGCAACGGTATTGATTTTATCCAGTGCAGGAAAATCATTAGCGGGTAATGTCGATAGTGAAAAACGACTACGCCCTGATTTCACCAAAGCTTTATCATTATCTGCCGATATACTTATATTACTTTCCTCTGGTAAAGCCTTACAGATGTCGAGTAGCTTACGCGCCGGCAACGTGGTTTCGCCGCCTTCATCGGCGACCATGCCCAACTTCGAGACCAACTCTATTTCGAGGTCGGTCGCGGTGAAAGAAAGCGTTTTGTTATCTGCTCTGACAAGAACGTTTGCAAGCGCAGATATGGTTTGTCGTTTTTCTACGGCACCGATAATTGTTTGTAATGGGACTAACAGATCTTCCCTTTGGATCTGAAATTTCATGTGTGATACCTAATTAGTATTATTTTATATATATTTCTAGTAATAATAATAAGTCACCGATGTTTCCGTGGATAACTTGGTTATTTCACTAAATATCAACGACGTATGATGTAAATGATCGAGTAATACAGTGGGAATTAAACACTGCTTTACTGTAGATGGTATGTGGATAAGTTTATCACCAATTACTATCTACATCTTATCCACAATACACGCACAGGTCATAGAGAGGTTATTATCCTGCCCTAATTACTGAGAATGCGCATCATGTTCATGTAGTCTTCGTTGATTTTTACATCGGATTCACGTAATTCAGCAATTTTCCGACAACCGTGTAGAACCGTCGTATGGTCTCTGCCACCAAATGCTTCGCCAATTTCGGGCAAACTGTGATTGGTTAATTCCTTGGATAAGGCCATGGCGAGTTGTCGGGGCCGGGTGATCGAACGACTGCGTCGATTGGATAGCAAATCCGAACTACGTATCTTGTAATACTCGGCGACCGTTTTCTGAATGTTCTCGATGGTAACCGTGCGGTCTTGCAAAGCGATCAAATCACGCAAGGTATCTTTGGCAAAATCCATCGTAACCGCTTTTCCGGTGAAATTCGCTGTTGCCATGACGCGGCGAAAAGCGCCCTCAAGCTCGCGAATATTTGATCTTATGCGCTTGGCGATGAAAAATGCGACTTCGTTCGGAAAATGGATTCCGGATTCTTCGGCCTTTTTCTGCAATATGGCGACTCGAGTTTCGAGCTCAGGAGGTTCAATACAGACCGGTAGACCCCAACCAAAACGTGAACGTAGCCTTTCTTCGAGGCCATCGACCTCTTTCGGATAACGGTCACAGGTCAGGATGATCTGACGGCCCCCCTCCACCAGCGCATTGAAGGTGTGGAAAAATTCTTCTTGCGAGCGCTCTTTGCCGGCAAAAAACTGAATATCATCAATCAGCATGCAATCGAGTGAGCGGTAATACTGTTTGAATGCATCGATGGCGTTGTGTTGTAACGCCTTGATCATATGGCCAACAAAACGCTCGGAATGAAGATAAACGACTTTCGCATCGGATCGATGCTTGAGCATCATATTGCCGGTTGCGTGCATCAAGTGAGTTTTACCTAGGCCGACGCCACCGTAAAGAAATAAGGGATTGTAGGCTTGACCGGGGTTCTCTGCGACCTGTATCGAAGCGGCTTTAGCGAGTTGATTCGATTTTCCCTCGACAAAGCTCTGAAAAGTGAATGCTGGATTGAGATTATGATCAATGACCGGCTTAGGTTTCGCGGCCTTTGCCGGCATACCAAAATCGGTAATCGGCTCGGATTTTTTCGGAACAACGGCTTCCGGCTTGACAGCGGCCGGTTTGGCCGGGCTCATTGACTGCGTACCGATTTCGAGTTGTAAATTGAAATCATCGTCATCAGAGACTTCGAGCAGAATGGTCTCGATTTTGTCCCTGAAATTCTGTTTTACCCAGTCGAGTACAAAACGGTTTGGTGCCAGTAAGGTTAATTGATGATTGCCTTCACGGACCTGGAGAGGACGAATCCAAGTGTTTAGTTGTTGATCAGACAACTCTTTTTCAAGTCGTTGAAGACAGTTCGTCCAAAGCACGTTATTCACTCGTACTCAATCCTCCGATCGCATGTTGGTGAAGTTAAATCCACAGGAAGACGCCGCATTGTATACCCGTTATTTTGGGTTATCCACAGGGATTTACGTATTTATTCAAAACAGATCGAAAACCGAATCTTCTGCTTTGACTCTGGCCATCTGCACCAGTAAAATCCGCGGTTCGCTGAATAATAGATACAGGTCAAAGGCAATGAAAAGAACATTTCAACCCAGCCGAATCAAACGCGCTAGAACACACGGTTTTCGCGCGCGCAGTCGCACTTTGGGTGGGCGCAAGGTATTGAAAGCGCGTCGCGCAAAAGGCCGGCACCGCCTGGCATTGTAACGAGGCTGTTGAATCATGCGCAAGGCGCGCTTGCAAAAGCGTGCCAGGTTGTTAAAGGCCGCCGATTTTAACCGGGTTTTTAACAAGGCTAAGCGCTCAGCAGATCAATACTTCACAGTACTTGCCAGACCCAACGACAAGGATTTGCCAAGATTAGGTCTGGCAATCTCAAAAAAAAGAGTACCACTCGCTGTAACGCGCAACCGTATAAACAGAGTCATTCGGGAAAGTTTTCGGCACAAACAGCACGGATTATGTCGTGCTGATTACGTCGTAATGGCTGGGCACCAATGCTCAAAAACCAACAATCGCCGGCTGTTTCGATCACTAGAAAAGCACTGGCAGAAACTGAATAAATTATGCGCCAAATCCTGATAGCCCTGATCAAACTGTATCGTTATGCGATCAGTCCTTATCTGGCACCAAGCTGTCGATATACCCCTACTTGCTCGAGTTATGCCATTGAAGCCATTGAGCGTTACGGCATTTTCCGCGGCAGCTGGCTAGCGATGCGCCGCGTCAGTCGTTGCCACCCCTGGCATGAAGCCGGTTACGATCCGGTACCGGAAACTAACGATCTGACCGTAAGAAGGGATCAGTAATGGAAAACCAGCGTTTGTTGTTGTACTTCACCCTGTTTTTTATCGTTTATCTGCTTTGGGCAGAATGGCAAATGGATTATGGACCAAAGCCAGAAACCGCGCCACGCGATACAGCTCGGCCTGTGCAACAGCAACAGGAGGTATCGGATGTACCGGACGCGGCCGCAACGCCCGTAGAAGCGGCCATCGATGAGAGCAGCATACAGGAACAGCCAGGTCGCCGCCGAATTCGCGTCCTGACGGATGTGCTCGATATCGAGATCGATACCAAAGGCGGCGATATCATAAAAGCGGTTCTGCGCGACTACTCCAAGAAGGCTGATAACCCGGAACAAAAGCTGGTTTTGCTCACTGACGGTGATTACAATTTTTTCGTTGCTCAATCGGGATTGGTCTCTGTCAATAAGGGCACAGCGCCTACGCACAATGCAGTCTACTCCGTAGAGAATGATAGATATCGCTTGTCAGAAGGCGTCGACGAAATCAAGATACCGTTGACCTGGAACGGTGAAAACGGTGTTCAAGTCAGCAAGGTTTATACTTTCCGCCGTAATGATTACGTCATCGATCTCGAGCATGTGGTAAACGCCGGCGACGAAGAATGGAGTGGTAGCCAGTACATGCAACTGGTAAGAGTACCGCCTTCGGAAGATGATAAAAGCGCGTTTATCTATACCTATACCGGGGGCGTCGTTTACAACGACGAAATCAAGTACGAAAAGATTGATTTCGAAGACATCGCCGAGCAGAATCTTCTGGCGAGCATTGGAGACGGTTGCCTGAACCTCAGCGGTAAACAGAAGGGCTGCGAGTTGACCGGTGGATGGCTTGCGATGATTCAGCATTATTTTCTGGCTGCGTGGATTCCTGAGTCTGGCGTCAATAACCTTTTCTACACTAGAAATCCTAGCGGTACGTCGAAATATATCCTGGGTACCCGTTCACCCGCGCAAAAAATCGCCGCGCAGGAATCAGGCAGTTTTAATACCCGCTTGGTAATCGGTCCAAAATTGCAGAACCAGCTGGAAGATATTGCGCCGGGTCTTGAGCTGACCGTTGACTATGGCGTGTTGACGATTATTGCTAAGCCATTGTTCTGGTTACTGGATATCTTTCATGGTTGGTTTGGTAACTGGGGATGGGCCATTATTTTCCTGACGATCACCGTAAAAGCCGTTTTTTACAAATTGTCAGAGATGAGCTACCGCTCAATGGCGAAAATGCGTAAGGTCGCACCACGTATCAAGCAGATGAAGGAACGTTTTGGCGATGATCGCCAGGCCATGAGCAAGGCTATGATGGACATGTACAAGCGTGAAAAAATCAATCCTATGGGCGGTTGTTTTCCGATTCTTGTGCAGATGCCGGTATTCATCGCTCTCTACTGGGTATTGCTCGAGAGCGTTGAAATGCGTCATGCTCCCTTCATACTGTGGATCGATAATCTTTCAGCAAGGGATCCCTACTTCATTCTGCCAATCATCATGGGTGTCTCTATGTGGATTCAACAGAAGCTGAATCCTGCTCCCGTAGATCCTGTGCAGCAGAAGATATTCCAGTATATGCCATTTGTGTTTACGGCCATGTTCGCATTCTTTCCTTCTGGCCTGGTGCTATATTGGGTAGTGAACAATATTCTTTCGATTGCTCAACAGTATGTGATTACAAAGCGCATTGAGAAGGCAGCCTGATTGCGCTCTCTGCTCGACGATAATTAGCCCGCTAAATGGATACTATAGCCGCTATAGCCACGCCACCCGGTCAAGGTGGCGTCGGCATCGTTCGCGTATCTGGTGCGAAGGTTTCATCGATAGCAAAGGCTATTCTTGGACACTGTCCGCCGTCTCGCCGGGCGGAATATCTCTCGTTCAATGATTTCGACGGTAATGTTGTCGATAAAGGTATTGCCCTGTATTTTAAAAAACCAAATTCATTTACCGGAGAAGATGTGCTCGAATTGCACGGTCATGGTGGACAGGTTGTGCTCGACATGCTGTTGCAGCAGACCCTAATGCACGGCGCACGAATCGCACGGGCAGGTGAATTTACAGAGCGGGCGTTTATAAACGACAAGCTCGATCTTGCACAGGCTGAGGCTGTTGCGGATCTTATAGCTGCCGAAAGTGAAGATGCGGCACGCGCTGCAATGCGATCACTTATCGGCGAGTTTTCTGCAAGCATACATTTACTCGTTGAACAGCTGATTGAATTGCGGATGCATGTTGAAGCTGCGCTGGACTTTCCGGAAGAAGAAATCGATTTTATTGACGACAAATTCATATCTGAAAAACTGGATGCGATTAAACAAGGTGTTGTTGGGGTACTCGAGTCAGCCCGACAGGGGTGTCTGCTGAAAGAAGGTATGACAGTCGTCATAGCCGGTAAGCCAAATGCAGGTAAATCGAGTTTACTGAACCGATTGGCGGAGAGTGAAACAGCAATCGTTACCGATATACCAGGGACTACACGGGATGTGTTACGCGAACACATACAGATCGATGGCTTGCCGCTTCATATCATAGACACCGCTGGCCTGCGTGAAACAGACAATGTCATCGAACTCGAAGGGGTCAGGCGTGCCTGGAAAGAGATCGAGAAATGTGATCGTCTTCTTTATGTTATCGATTCACAGACTAAGGATAATCTACCGGATCATATTTATAAACAGATACCGGAACATATTGGTTTAAGTGTCGTATACAATAAAACGGATTCAAGTGGCGAACAAAATCGTATCGTTGAGCGGAAAAACCGCACAGATATTTATCTATCAGCTAAAAATGGCCACGGCGTCGATCTTCTCCGACGACATCTAAAAAAGTGTATGGGCTACGAACGACACAGCGAAGGTCAGTTTATTGCCCGGCGGAGACATATTACAGCGATAATTAATACGTCGAATCATTTGATTGCAGCAGCAGAATGTCTGCAGAATAGAGCAGCTGAACTAATGGCAGAAGACCTTAAACTGGCGCAACAGGAACTGTCCAGCATTACTGGTGAATTCACCAGCGACGATCTGCTGGGCAGGATATTTGCCGATTTTTGTATTGGTAAATAGTTGTGATTTTTAACTATGGGTTTTACGACTCCTCCCGCCTGCATCAGACGTTTCAAATACGACCTAAGACTTAATTATCCCCCACGTTATCAAAACCTAAGCGTAAATTACTGATTTATAAAGAGTTTCCGTGCGGCACATGGATGCGCCGTTTTCAATCACCTATGTGATTGGACATGAAGAAAAATAAAAATCGCATTTTGTTTTTCGATGTTGCACGACGATTTAGGCTTTCATGAGTAGCGCAGTGCCGCTTCCCAGGAGTAAGGCGCTGATCAACCGAACGAAAGTACCTTTACTCATGGTCGTGTGTATTTTACCGCCGAGAAATAATCCCAATCCGGCAACAGGCACTGCCATGGCAAGGTAGCCGAGCATTTCCAGTGTATAAAAACCTTTCACTGCATAACCCAGCAGGCGCATGGCCCCATCTATTAAAAATATGGTAGCGAATGTGGCACGAAAGGAATTTTTATCCAAATGTCGCAGATTAAGATATATAACGTAAAATGGGCCACCGGTACCGAATAGTGTTCCAACAAAGCCGCCAAAAAAACCGGAAGGTATCGCGATCGCCCGCTTCGCTCGGCACTGCTTGAATGGACACAGCTGATAACAGGCAAAAAGGATGATGAATCCACCCAAGGCCACTGAAAGCATTTCCGGTCTTACCGAATCCATTACATATAGTGAAACGGCGACTCCGATCACGGTAAATGGCAGCAAAGGCAGGATATCGTTCCATTGGATACTTTCGCGGTTATGCATACCCTGGCTGGCAGATCCGAGATAATCAAGAAAAACGACCAAAGGTACAACTATGGTTATTGGCATGGTTAAAGCTAGTAGAGGGACTGCGATAAGCGCTGAACCAAAACCGGCAACACCACGGATTAGATAAGCAAAAAAGATTACTGAAGCGGGAAACAGCAAAGAAAATATTGTTGCAACCGACCACTCCTGACTGGTCATTTCAAACATTATAATAGCCCGTTACATTATTATGATTATGTTCGTGAACCACGCATCAGCGATATATCGTATTGCTGCTGTGTGAACACGATTTTATTTTCTTATAATAATGATGGTATTTTATACAGGATCCAAGCCTTATGACGAACATGTTACAATTTTTTAACAATTCAAATCATAGACTTGGCGTGCTTGATGGGGATGTAATCCAAGCCTGCGTCGGTGATCTGTTTAAGCAGCCACGACCCGTCGATGAATGGTATAACATCAAGGATGTGGAGATACTGATTCCATGCAAACCCGGGAAGATGCTTGCGCTGTGGAATAATTTTCATTCTCGCGCAGAGCATGAAGGCTGGGACATCCCAGCAGAGCCACTTTACTTCGTTAAGACACCTAATTCATTCAATGCGCATGGTAAACCCATTGTTCGACCGTCTTCTTATCACGGCCCAATTTTCTTCGAGGGAGAACTGGGTGTGGTCATTGGTAAGACTACCGCAGATATCAGCGAGAGCGATGCTGCTTACCATATATTCGGGTATACCTGTATCAATGACGTAACCGCAAAAGAAATTCTAAATCGAGATCCTTCGTTCCAGCAGTGGACACGGGCCAAGGGGTTTGACAGTTTCGGTGCTTTTGGGCCAGTGATCGCTACAGACGTCGATGTCGATAGCTTGGTTATACAATCACGACTCGATGGTGAGTTGCTGCAGGAATATCCGGTGACTGACATGATATTCCATCCGCATAAGCTGGTTAGTTTGATATCACAAGATATGACCTTATACCCCGGTGATATCATTGCCTGTGGTACCGGACTAAACGCGAGGGCGATGGATGATGGTCAGGTGATCGAGATATCGATTAACGGTATCGGGACCTTAACAAACACGATGATATCAGCTTCGTGATTCAATCAATCGGTTACGAGTTTTTCTAAAGACCTAAGATCATGTTCCATATAATGATAGATGGGGTAAATATAAAAAAACAGGACAAAAGGATGACAAAAACAAAAAACTCGCTAGGAAGCTCTGGTTTTACTCCTGCCGGTTGCTAGCTCATATATATTCAGCAGGTCTTGCTCTGACACTGTAACAATTGTATCAATTTGGCTGAGCGCATATACCAGGTCAGCGTGAGCGATGGGTGGATAATGCTCATCATGTGGAGTTTTGCCTTTGGACGATTTTTCGGCTGACAATGGATAGCGATAATAATCGAATAGCGCGTTGTATATGATGGCAATAACCAGAATAACGATACAATTGATCAGAACGGGTTGTATTGCATAGGCGTAGCCCATCGCGTGTACACTGTGACCGCCGATGACAGCACTCAGAGCCGTTGCGCCACCAGGAGGGTGAATACATCGTAGATAATGCATCGCTGTAATAGCGAGACCGACGCTGAGTGCCGCTGCGATAGATATCTCAGGGATGAGGTAATTACAGCTGACTCCAATGATAGCGGATAGCAGATGCCCTCCTACGACATTCCATGGTTGTGCAAGCGCCGAATGTGGCACAGCAAACAGCAACACAGCTGAGGCGCCCATCGAAGCAACCAATATTGCCGCTCCCTGTGCATCAAGTAGACAGGCGCTGACAAAATAAACACCGATTATGCCAATAAAGCCACCCAGGCTGGTAACTATACGCTCTTTGTGGCTGACTGTTTGATTGTTAAAGCCAATGACATCTAGAATACGTTGAGTCAGTGTATTCATATATACTCCGGTTAATGCGTATTTAAGATATTCTGAATGACATACATACTACAATGCTAGCATCATATACCACGGTACCTAATCTCATACTGATGTATTCGACAGACTTCTTTTCGAACATGACGCCGAGTTATCGGTAGAGTCGGGATTCTATCCGAGGTTGGTTTGACTGGAGAGACAATGAATTGTCAAAGCTATTAGCATTGAGAAATATTAATGCTCGCGTTCTAAGGTACAGTTAGTGTCGAACAAAAAATCTGCCATACTGCTAATACACTGCAAAGATCAACCTGGGATCGTTGTTGCGATAACCGACTTCATCTTTAGTCATGGCGGTAATATCATCAATCTAGACCAGCATGTAGATACCGATCAGCAGCGTTTCTTCATGCGAGTCGAATGGGAACTGCAAAATTTTTCACTGCCTGTTGAGAATATTGGCAATGAGTTCGACATTGCCGTTGCCACCCGTTTTGGTATGCAACGGCAGCTTCACTTTTCATCTGACAGACCACGCATGGCTGTTTTCGTATCAAAGCTTCCCCATTGTTTTTATGATCTATTGTCACGTTACGAAGCCGGTGAATGGCAGGTGTCTATCCCCCTGATCATAAGTAATCACAATGACATGTCGCTAGTTGCTGAACGTTTTAACATTGATTATTTCCACGTGCCTATAGACAAGAAAAACAAGTTGGATCAGGAAAAGAAACAGCTTGAGTTACTTGAAGATTATAAAATCGATTTCATTGTGCTAGCACGTTATATGCAGATATTAAGCGAGGATTTTATCGATCGATTTCCGCAGCGTATTATCAATATTCATCATTCGTTTCTTCCTGCTTTTCCCGGTGGAAGACCTTATCATTCCGCTTTTGAGCGAGGTGTAAAAATAATTGGCGCAACCAGTCACTATGTCACAGCGGACCTGGACGCTGGCCCAATCATTGAGCAAGATGTTGTTCATGTCAGTCATAAGGATACGGTTGTTGACATGGTTCGCAAAGGGAGGGATCTTGAAAAAGTCGTACTGGCACGTGCGATATGGCACCAGCTAAATCATAATTTACTGGTCTGTGAGAATCGTACCGTCGTTTTTGATTGATCTTGCTTATCGCATCGATGCCTGTAGTTGCTGGCGAACACCAGCCTGAAGCGTGATAGGCATGCTTGGATTACACTCTAAACACAACGAAATCAAGGCTTGATTGCGTTATAATAAGCGGTTGACTTTTTAATGCTAAGCGAACAACGATGTTTTACACTGACAAATTTGACGTCATCGTCATCGGCGGGGGGCACGCCGGTACCGAGGCCGCGTTAGCGTCTGCACGTATGGGCGTGAAAACCCTGCTGTTGTCTCATAATATCGAAACCTTGGGCCAAATGAGCTGCAACCCTGCTATCGGCGGTATTGGTAAAGGTCATCTCGTCAAAGAGATCGATGCGATGGGGGGTATTATGGCGAAAGCCGCGGATCGCGCGGGTATCCAGTTTCGCATCCTCAACAGTCGTAAAGGGCCGGCTGTACGTGCAACCCGCGCTCAAGCCGATCGTGTCCTCTACAAAGCGGCTATTC
This sequence comes from Gammaproteobacteria bacterium, assembly GCA_013042055.1. Lineage (GTDB taxonomy): Bacteria > Pseudomonadota > Gammaproteobacteria > SZUA-229 > SZUA-229 > JABDQW01. The sequence continues at coordinate 17,721 of JABDQW010000151.1, forward strand.
GGCGCGCACTGGAGAATCAGCCGAACTTGTCCATCTTCCAGCAGACTGCCGATGACTTGATCATCGACAACGATGGTAAGTCTGATCGTGTCTGTGGCGTTGTTACCCAACTGGGGCTCAGATTCCACGCACAGGTCGTTATTTTGACTGTCGGTACTTTTCTCTGCGGTAGAATTCACGTTGGTGAGTGTAATCACTTGGGTGGCCGCGCCGGCGACCCGCCCTCAATCGCGCTGGCGGAGCGGTTGCGTGAGTTGCCCTTGCGCGTGGGTCGGTTGAAAACGGGTACTCCGCCTCGTATCGACGGCCGCACTATCGACTACTCGGATTTACAGCGACAGCCTGGCGATGATCCTGTACCGGTATTCTCTTTCAACGGCTCAGTGAGCGAGCACCCGCAGCAAATCAGCTGCCATATCACCCACACGAACAACAGGACGCATGACATTATCCGTGACGGACTCGATCGTTCGCCAATGTACAGTGGCGTGATCGAGGGCGTTGGTCCACGCTATTGTCCGTCGATCGAGGACAAGATTGTGCGTTTCGCCGACAGAGAATCGCACCAAATTTTCATCGAACCCGAAGGCCTGGATACACATGAGGTCTATCCCAATGGTATTTCCACCAGCCTGCCGTTCGACGTTCAGCTTGAATTTGTGCACTCGATGAGAGGATTCGAGAGTGCTCATATCACTCGGCCAGGCTATGCCATCGAGTATGACTATTTCGATCCGCGTGATCTGAAGCCATCACTGGAAACACGCTACATTGATGGCCTGTTCTTCGCCGGGCAGATCAACGGCACCACCGGTTATGAAGAAGCAGCTGCGCAGGGCCTGCTGGCCGCGATTAATGCCGCACGCCAAGTGCTCCAGCAGGAACCCTGGAGCCCCGGCAGAGACCAGGCTTATCTTGGCGTATTGGTCGACGATTTGATTACTCGCGGCACCAACGAACCCTATCGCATGTTCACCAGCCGCGCGGAGTACCGTCTGATTCTACGCGAGGACAATGCTGATCTAAGATTGACCCCTATTGCCCGCGAAATGGGTCTGATCAATGATATGCACTGGCAGTCGTTTGAACAGAAACGCGAGGCCATCGAACACGAACAACGTCGACTGGGTGGCCTGACGGTGTTACCGGATTCTGAACCTGGCCAGGTATTGTCCAAACTTCTTGGCAAGCGGTTGTCGCGTGACTACAAGGCCAGTGATCTGTTGCGTCGTCCCGAAATCAACTATCGCAGTCTGACCGATGCGATCGGTGGCGCGGTGACGGATGATGCTGTGGCTGAACAAGTAGAAATACAGGCAAAGTACACCGGCTATCTGGAACGGCAGCATGCTGAAATCGAAAAAGCGCGCCGTCACGAGCAGGCAGTGCTACCTGAGCGTATCGATTACACCCGGGTGCGGGGCCTTTCGGCCGAGGTCAGTCAGAAACTGTCAGACCATCAACCACAGACTATCGGCCAGGCCAGCCGTATACCGGGTGTCACACCGGCCGCGATATCGTTGCTGATGGTGCACCTGAAGAAAGCATCACTGAATTAGGGCCTGTTAACACTATGCGGATACCCATCGACGGCGGCCATTTTGTTGCAGGACAAGGCGCACTGAGCGCCGTGTACCTTGTGTACATAAGCGAAAGTGCAACGCGGTCATGCGAAAAAATGGCCCCGTCCCTGCGGGTTGGCCCTCCGCATAATGTTAACAGGCCCTAGCCCGATCGTTGGAGAGCTTGTTTACAGCGTTGAATACCGGCCTCGACGCCATGGACATCGAGCTGCCAGTCGATGCCAGGCAGAAGCTGATCGAGTATCTCAGCCTGCTCCGCCACTGGAACCGGGTGTACAATCTGACGGCGATCCGCGACCGTGGTGAAATGGTGAGCAAGCATCTGCTGGACAGTCTTGCTGTGTTACCGTACGTTGGCCATGGGCGAGCGCTGGATGCCGGTAGTGGTGCGGGTTTGCCGGGAATTCCGCTGGCGATTGCACGCCCAGATGTAGATTTTGTGTTGATCGATAGCAGCGCTAAAAAGACCCGTTTTTTAACCCAAGTAAAAATCACGCTGAAACTGGGGAATGTGGTCGTTGTCAATCAACGGGTAGAAGCCTATTCACCCATGATGGACGATCATAGGATATACTTCGATGCAGTGATTGCACGTGCCTTTGCGACTACCAGGGGGATCCTTCAAAATACGGCGCACCTGCACAAACCTGAGACACGGATACTGATTATGCAAGGCAGACTGGACCCGGTTGTCGATGTTCCAGGCTATGCGCTGCAACGCATACATAGGTTGAATGTGTACGGACTGGACGCTGAACGACATTTACTCGAAATCGAGAAGACTTAATATGACTGAAGTATTGGCTCTGGCGAACCAGAAAGGCGGCGTAGGTAAAACCACAACCAGTGTCAATCTGGCCGCATCGCTCGCGGCGACCAAGCGCAAGGTCTTGCTGGTCGATCTGGATCCGCAGGGGAACGCTACCATGGGAGTTGGTGTTGATAAGAACACCCTGGAAAAGACACTATTTGACGTTCTGCTGCAAGGGGTAGATCCGCGGAGCTGTTTGCAACGTATTCCAAAAGTGGGTATAGATTTGCTGCCATCGAACAGCGATTTGACAGCAGCCGAAGTCGAGCTGATGCGCAGCCACGGCGCTGAAACGCGCCTGAAAGAGAGCCTGGCGACTATCAAGCATGACTACCAGTACATCATACTCGATTGTCCACCGGCCCTGAACATGCTGACTTTGAATGCAATGGTCGCCTCCGATGGTGTCATTATTCCGATGCAGTGCGAATACTACGCGCTGGAGGGGCTAACGTCCCTGCTGGAAACGATCGAGCAGGTGCGCTCGTCGGTGAATCCCAATCTGAAAGTCGAAGGTCTGTTGCGAACCATGTTTGATCCGCGAAATACGCTGTCTAACGATGTTTCTTCTCAATTGACCGAGCATTTTGGTGACAAGGTTTACCGTACCATCGTACCGCGCAATGTGCGGTTGGCGGAGGCGCCCAGCTACGGTTTACCCGCGCTGCTCTACGAGAGAACGTCTCGAGGCGCCATCGCCTATCTGGCCTTGGCCGGTGAGATGTTGCGGCGTAAATCTCACCATGAACCTGCGGATGCCTCTGCAGTCGTTTAGAGCCCAATGGAATTCAAATTACGTAGAATTCTTTCCGGAAACAAGAAATGACAACGAAGAAAAAAGGTCTGGGCCGAGGATTGAACGCGTTGCTTGGTGGTTCTGAGACGGTCGAAGTGATGACGGCAGTCCGCACCGACGACGAGCTCCGTGAACTTGCTATTGACCTGATACGGCGTGGACCGTGGCAGCCCCGGACACATTTTGATGAGGCTTCGCTCAAGGAGCTGGCGGACTCGATCAGCTCACAGGGTGTGGTGCAGCCGATCGTTGTGCGTGCTGCCGGCAATAACAACTTCGAAATCGTGGCCGGAGAGCGGCGTTGGCGTGCAGCACAAATCGCCGGCCTCGAAAATATACCCGCGGTAATCAAGCATTTTGATGATCAGACCGCTGCCGCTGTATCGTTGATCGAAAATATTCAACGCGAGAACCTGAATCCGCTGGAAGAGTCTGTTGCGCTACAGCGTCTCATCGATGATTTCAATATGACGCACCAGCAAGTTGCGGACACAGTAGCGCGATCACGGGCTGCGGTCAGTAATCTTCTAAGGCTGCAGGATTTAAATGCTGATGTAAAACAGTTACTCGAAAATCGTGACATCGAAATGGGGCACGCACGTGCGCTGTTGGGTGTCACCGGCGCGGTTCAGAGTCAGCTCGCTAAGGAAACCGCAAAAAAAGGGCTATCCGTTCGCGAAACCGAGCAATTGGTTCGTAAGGCATTGAATCCGGCTAAAAAGCTTAAGCCTGTATCGAAAGATCCAGATATCAAGAAGTTAGAGAACGATCTTTCGGAAAAGTTGGGGGCTGCCGTCAATATCCATCAGAAGGGCAAAGGCAAGGGCCGACTGGAAATCAGCTATAGCTCACTGGATGAACTGGACGGCATTTTGTCGCATATCAATTAGATCGTTTCGATAAATTTTTTTTATAACCGCATATCAACTTGACCATAAACGGTGTGGTACTTATAATTTCCGCCGTTCCAAGTCAAGTCTGCGCAAACTTGTCTCCTGCTCTTTAGGTCAGTTCCATTGTCGTTTGAATCGATCAATAGACAAACAGCCCGGCAGGCCATGGGTTATGTACTTGCGCAACTGGCAGTAACTTCAGTTTTGTCTGTTATCTTACTTGGCTGGTATTGGCCGAATGGCTGGACAGAGGCCTATTCAGCGCTAGCTGGCGGTTCGATTGCAACGTTGGCAAATGCCTGGTTTGCGTTTAAAGTATTCAGTCGCAAACCATCTGAACGAGCGGATATCGTTCTCAGGAGCTTTTACTGGGGCGAGTTGAACAAGATTTTATTCACGTGCGCGATGTTCGTAGCGGCTTTTGTACTGATCAGGCCCGTGAATGCAGCTGCTCTATTGGCAGTTTATTTTTTTGTACACATGACACCTGCTGTTGTGAATGTATTCAGCAGACACAAATAAAGAGGGCGCATACAAATGTCGGGTGAAGGCCAGACCTCTTCAGAATACATCAAGCACCATTTGCAGAACCTTACCTTCGGTAAGTTTCCTGAAGGTCACGAACATGCCGGTGAATGGGGCCTTGCCCACAATGCATTGGAAGCCAAGGAAATGGGTTTTTGGGCGATTCACGTCGACACCATGTTCTGGTCGATCATCCTCGGTGTCTTATTCCTCTACTTTTTCAGAAAAGTCGCAAAAAAAGCCAGCTCCGGCGTCCCCGATGGCGCGCAGAATTTTGTCGAGTGGATCGTCGAATTCGTCGATGGCACGGTGAAAGGCGCCTTCACCGGTAGAAATGCGATGGTCGCTCCGATGGCGCTGACCATCTTTGTCTGGGTGTTTCTGATCAATTTCATGGATCTGATCCCGGTCGACTGGTTGCCGCAGATCGCGACGCTTATCGGTCATCACGTCTTTGGTATGGACCCGCATCATGTCTATTTCAGGGTTGTGCCCTCAACTGATCCGAATGCGACCTTTGGTATGGCGCTGTCGGTATTTGCATTGATGATTTTCTACAGTTTCAAGATCAAGGGGCCACTCGGTTTTGCCAGTGAGTTGACGCTGCACCCGTTCAGTTCGGACAATAAAATAGTCCAACTGCTCTTCATTCCGATCAATTTTGTGCTCGAATTCGTTGCTCTTCTGGCCAAGCCGCTGTCATTGTCGTTGCGCCTCTACGGTAATATGTTCGCCGGTGAGATGATATTTATTCTGATCGCGCTGATGTACGGCGGCGGTCTGGCGCTGGGTATATTTGGTGGTGTCCTGCAAATGGGATGGGCGATCTTCCACGTCCTGATCATCACGTTGCAGGCTTATATCTTTATGACTCTGACCATCGTCTACATGGATCTGGCTCACCAGACTGGCGAAGAACATTAAACATAGAATCAATCGAGTATTTACTTACTAGGAGAAAATAAATGACTGAAGTAACTGGAATGCTGTACATCGCAGGCGCCCTCATGATGGGTCTGGGTGCTCTCGGTGCTGCCATCGGTATTGGTGTGCTGGGTGGCCGTTTCCTCGAAGGTGCTGCGCGCCAACCCGAGCTTATCCCGTTACTGCGCGGCCAGTTTTTCCTGATGATGGGTCTGACGGACGCGGTTCCAATGATCGCTGTCGGTGTGGCTTTCTACGTCATCTTCGCCGTTGCCTGATAATTTACACATCAACATAGACGGTACGAGCGTATGAACATAAATCTAACGCTGATTGGGCAATCGATCACATTTGCCCTGTTTGTATGGTTCTGCTACGCGTTTATCTGGCCACCGCTAGTTAACGCATTGGCTGAGCGCAAGAAACAGATCGCTGACGGCCTTGCCGCAGCCGAACGCGGAGCGCACGAGCAGGAGTTGGCCGCTAAAAGGGCTGCCGACCAAATGAAAAAGGCAAAAGGTCAGGCGGCGGAAATCATCGCACACGCGCAAAAGCGTGCTACAGAAATCGTCGATGAGGCCAAGGATGATGCGCGCACCGAAGCGGAACGCATCATGGCGGGTGCCGATGCCGAGATCAAGCAGGAAGTCAATCGTGCTCGCGAGCATTTGCGCAAGGAAGTCGTCGCACTGGCGATTACCGGTGCCGAGAAAGTGCTCAAGCGCGAAATCGACAGCAAAGCGCACGACGGCGCACTCAAAGAATTGGCAGAACAGTTATAGGTCGGGGTCTGAGCATCAATGGCAGAGTACACAACTTCCGCACGTCCTTACGCTAGAGCAGTTTTTGATCTTGCTACGCAGTCGGCTACTGTCGACAGCTGGAGCGACGCACTGGCCCTGATGACGGCTGTCGCGACCGATGCCGGCATGCAGGATGTGCTCGACGATCCACAACTGGGTAAAACCCAAAAAGGTGAGCTGATGCTCAAGGTTATTGCTGATAAGCTGGATCAGAAGCAGCAGAACCTGCTGAGACTGATGGCTGAAAATGGCCGTCTTCGAGCGCTTCCGGAAGTTCTAAATCAGTTCGAAACGTTTCGTGCCGAAGCTGAAGGCAAGATTGAAGCCGAAGTGATCTCTGCGTTCGATCTGAGCAGTGAACAGGAACAGGCTATAAACGAAATGCTCAAAAGCAAACTGGGCCGAGATGTATCGATCACCACTTCTACTGATGAATCGCTTATCGGTGGCGTTGTTATCAAGGCCGGAGACACCATTATCGATGGCTCAATGAAATCCCAGCTCGAGTCGCTGGCGTTGACACTGGGCCGTTAAGAGGAAAAAAAAATGCAGCTGAATCCATCTGAAATCAGTGAACTTATCAAATCCAGAATCGAAAGTTTCGATGCGACCGTCGAGGCCCGCACCGAGGGTACCGTAGTCAGCTTGACCGACGGTATTATTCGCATTCACGGGCTAGCCGACGCCATGCAGGGTGAGATGATCGAACTGCCCGGCGATACCTATGCCATCGTTCTGAACCTGGAGCGTGATTCCGTCGGCGCCGTGGTGCTGGGTGCGTACGGCCATTTGTCGGAAGGTGATACCGCCAAGTGCACCGGGCGTATTCTTGAAGTGCCAATCGGCGAAGCCATGCTCGGCCGTGTCGTCGATGCGCTGGGTAGTTCGATAGACGGTAAGGGGCCGATAGATGCCAAAGAGATGTCACCAATAGAAAAGATCGCACCGGGCGTGATCGAGCGTCAGTCCGTTGATCAGCCGGTACAAACCGGTTTGAAGTCGATAGACTCGATGGTGCCGATTGGCCGGGGTCAACGTGAGTTGATCATCGGCGACCGCCAGACCGGTAAAACCGCGGTTGCAATCGATGCGATTATCAACCAGGCGAAGTCCGGTATTAAATGTATTTATGTGGCCGTTGGCCAGAAGGCGTCGACGGTCGCCAATATCGTGCGTAAGCTCGAAGAGCACGATGCGATGCAGCACACCATCATTGTCGCCGCAACGGCATCGGAATCAGCGGCAATGCAGTACATTGCGCCCTATGCGGGCTGCACCATGGGCGAGTATTTCCGTGATCGCGGAGAGGACGCTTTGATCATTTATGATGATCTGACCAAGCAGGCCTGGGCCTATCGCCAGGTCTCCCTGTTGCTGCGCCGCCCGCCAGGTCGTGAAGCGTACCCGGGTGATGTCTTTTATCTGCATTCCCGCCTGCTCGAGCGTGCTGCGCGCGTCAACGCCGAATATGTGGAAAAAATCACCAATGGTGCAGTCAAGGGTAAAACCGGCTCCTTAACGGCACTGCCGATAATCGAAACCCAGGATGGTGACGTGTCCGCGTTCGTGCCCACCAACGTGATCTCGATTACGGACGGACAGATCTTCCTCGAGTCCGACCTGTTCAACGCGGGTATTAGACCGGCAATCAACGCCGGCCTTTCGGTGTCGCGTGTTGGTGGCTCGGCGCAGACCAAGATCATTAAAAAGCTCGGTGGCGGCGTGCGTCTGGCTCTGGCCCAGTTCCGAGAGCTGGCGGCATTCGCCCAGTTCGCCTCTGATCTTGATGATACGACCCGTGCACAGCTGGAACGTGGTGAACGCGTTACCGAACTGATGAAACAGGCGCAGTATTCACCGCTGAGCGTCGCAGAGATGGCATTTTCTCTGTTTGCTGCCAACGAAGGTTTTCTGGATGATGTTGAAGTCAGCAAAATCGTCGATTTTGAAGCCGCTATGCAGGCACACATTAAGAGCGCAAATAGTGATTTGCTCGATAAAATCAATGAGTCCGGTGATTATACTGATGATATCGAAGCCGCCATGCGTGCGGCGCTGGGTGACTTCAAGGCCAACGGCGCTTTCTGAGCGCTTTAACCGCTAACGGGAACAACAAATGGCAGGCGCAAAAGAAATACGCACCAAGATCAAAAGTATCCAGAATACTGCGAAGATCACCAAGGCCATGGAGATGGTGGCGGCGAGCAAGATGCGCAAAGCCCAGGATCGCATGCGCTCCTCTCGCCCCTATGCCGACAAGATTCGCAACGTGCTGGCGCACCTGGCGCAAGCACATCCTGAATACAGGCACCCGTATTTGAGTGATCGTGAAGAGGTCAAGCGCGTCGGATATATCATTGTCTCGACCGACCGCGGCCTTTGTGGCGGCTTGAATACGAATATGTTCAAAGCTGCAGTCAGGGATATGATGGAATGGGACGACCAGGGCGTTGAGGTCGACGTTGTTGCAATCGGCCGCAAAGCATTGAGCTTTTTTGGCCGCTTCAAATGCAACCTGGTGGCTGAAGCTGATCATCTAGGTGACAGCCCGTCGATGGAAGATCTAATCGGTACGGTCAAGGTCATGCTGGATGCTTACGACGCGGGCAGAATCGACCGGCTCTTCCTGGTGCACAATCTGTTTATCAACACCATGACGCAACAACCACGTATCCACCAGATGGTTCCTGTGGGTGGCGATGTCGACAAGGAGTTGGAGCACCACTGGGACTATATCTATGAGCCCGAGGCAAAACACATCATTGACGGCCTGATGTTCCGCTTTATCGAATCGCAGGTTTATCAGGGATTGGTCGAGAACATCGCCTGTGAGATGTCAGCGCGCATGGTCGCGATGAAGAGCGCCACCGATAATGCCGGTGAAATCGTGAAAGAGTTACAAACTATTTATAACAAAGCCAGGCAGGCCGCAATTACCCAAGAAATTTCAGAAATCGTGAGCGGTGCAGCTGCGGTATAAACCGTTTTTCAAGCAGAATTTAAATATAGTAATGAGGAAACAATCATGAGTACCGGAAACGTAGTCGAAATTATCGGCGCGGTTATCGATGTGGAGTTTCCACGGGACTCCATTCCAAAAGTCTACGATGCGCTCAAGCTGGGTGAAACCAATCTGACCATGGAAGTACAGCAGCAGTTGGGTGATGGCGTGGTTCGCGCGATCGCACTGGGCTCTACTGATGGATTGCGTCGAGGCATGAAAGTGGATAATACCGGGGACGCGATTCGTGTTCCCGTCGGACAGAAGACGCTGGGCCGCATTATGAACGTATTGGGTGACCCGATCGACAACCAGGGTGAGATTGGTGCGGAGTCGGACGCTGCGATTCATCGTGCGCCGCCCACGTTCGAGGAGCAGAGTTCGGCGACAGAAATTCTCGAAACGGGTATCAAGGTCATCGACCTGGTGATGCCGATCGTCAAGGGCGGTAAAATCGGCCTTTTCGGTGGTGCCGGTGTGGGCAAAACCGTGACCTTGATGGAGCTGATTCGCAACATTGCGGTTGAGCACTCTGGATTTTCGGTGTTTGCTGGAGTAGGTGAGCGTACCCGTGAGGGGAATGACTTCTACTACGAGATGCAGGAAGGTGGTGTACTCGACAAGGTTGCACTGGTGTATGGCCAGATGAACGAGCCACCGGGTAACAGGCTTCGTGTTGCCCTCACCGGCCTTACCATGGCGGAGTTTTTCCGTGACGAAGGCCGAGATGTGCTGATGTTCGTCGACAACATCTATCGTTATACCCTGGCCGGTACCGAAGTATCGGCCCTGCTCGGTCGTATGCCTTCAGCGGTGGGCTACCAGCCCACCCTGGCTGAGGAAATGGGTGTGCTGCAGGAGCGTATTACCTCGACCAAGACGGGCTCTATCACCTCCTTCCAGGCAGTATACGTGCCGGCTGACGACTTGACGGACCCCTCTCCTGCCACCACTTTCGCACACCTTGACGCAACCCTGGTATTGTCCCGTCAGATTGCCGAGCTGGGCATCTACCCGGCCGTGGATCCGCTGGATTCGACTTCGCGTATTCTCGATCCCAATGTTGTCGGTGCGGAACACTACCAAACCGCTCGCGCGGTTCAGGGTACCTTGCAGCGATACAAGGAGCTCAAGGATATTATTGCCATTCTGGGTATGGATGAGCTTTCTGATGAAGACAAGCTGGTCGTCGCACGCGCACGCAAAATTCAGCGCTTCCTGTCACAGCCCTTCTTTGTGGCCGAAGTATTCACCGGTGCGCCCGGTAAATATGTCTCCTTGAGAGACAACCTTGCAGCTTTCAAAGCAATTCTTGCCGGTGAGCATGATGATTTGCCAGAGCAGGCGTTCTACATGGTTGGCGGTATCGATGAAGCCGTCGACAAAGCCAAGAGCATGCAGTAATTCATACAGGGTAAATATCCATGTCAATGACCATGCACATCGATATTGTCAGTGCGGAAACCGAGATTTATTCGGGAACAGTCACAGAGTGCTATGCACCGGCCGAAATGGGTGAAGTGGGTATACATCCGCGCCATGCTCCCCTGATCACTAAATTGAAGCCCGGGGAAGTACGCATCGTACTTCAGGATGGCGACCACCAGTCCTTCTTCGTGAATGGCGGCATTTTGGAAATTCAGCCGCATGTTGTTACCATCCTGTCAGATTCAGCTATTCGTGCCGCCGATATTGATGAGGCCGCAGCAAAACAAGCGAAAGAAAGAGCAGAAGCAGCGATGGCAGATAAGAGATCAGATCTGGATTATGCACGTGCCAAGGCCGAGCTTATCGAAGCGATTGCAAAGATTGAAACCATCAAAAAGCTTCGTAAGCGACAATAGCCCAGGATTTAGCTGAGCAACACTAAAACCTTAAGGCCGGTCTTGTCCGGCCTTTTTAATTTCGGAATCCTGTCATGAAGCTAAGTGCTATTATTCTAGCAGCCGGCCAGGGCAAGCGAATGAATAGCACATTGCCCAAAGTGATGCATAAACTTGCTGGCATGCCAATGCTCGAGCACGTCTACCTACGCAGTCTTGAGTTGGCCGCCAACGATATTCATATCGTATACGGACACGGTGGCGAGCACTTGCATGAATATTGCAGTGAGTTTGATGTGGAATGGATACTACAAGAAGAACAATTAGGAACCGCGCACGCAGTTCAGCAAGCAAGTCCGCATATCAATGACGAGCACGTTGTGCTGATTCTCTATGGTGATGTTCCACTGATTAAATCACATACGCTTAAAAAACTGGTCAACAGCGTAACAGCAGAAACCATAGCCTTGTTGACGGTGAATCTGCATGATCCAACAGGTTACGGTAGAATCATCCGCAAAAATGGTCAAGTCGTTGCGATCGTGGAACATAAAGATGCTAGCGATGAGCAAAAGCTGATCAAGGAAGTCAATACCGGCATAATGGCATTGCCGGCTGGTTATCTGAACCGATGCTTGCATAGAATCGATAATAAAAATGTTCAGCGTGAATATTATTTAACAGATGTTATTGCGTTGGCGGTAAATGACGGTAAAAACGTCAAAACATCACAACCAGATTATGTATACGAGGTTGAAGGCGTGAATGATAGAAATCAGCTGTCAAAACTTGAGCGGATTAAACAACGGGAACGAGTTGATGCGATCATGGCACAAGGTGTCACGGTAGCAGACCCAAGCAGAGTTGATATTCGGGGTGAAATCACTGTAGGCAATGATTCATTCATTGATATCAACTGTATATTCGAAGGCAAGGTAACGATCGGTAGCAATGTTTCGATTGGACCAGGTTGTGTCATCAATGATAGCCAGATTGCCGATGATGTCGTTATCAAGCCCTACTCTATTATTGAACAGACGATGATAGACAAGCGTGTTGAAGTCGGCCCATTTGCACGCATACGCCCGGGTACGCATTTGAAGGAAGGTTGTAAGGTAGGCAATTTCGTTGAAGTCAAAAATACACAACTTGGTTTCGGTAGCAAGGCCAATCATCTAACTTATCTAGGAGATGCTGTAATCGGCAGCGATGTCAATATCGGTGCAGGCACAATCACTTGCAACTATGATGGTGCGTATAAACACAAGACAGTCATAATGGATGGCGCATTTATAGGTTCAGATACCCAGCTTGTTGCACCGGTGAAGGTTGGAAAGAATTCGACTATTGGCGCTGGCAGCACCATTACCAGAGATACAGATGACGATGCGCTTACTCTGAGCAGAGTGGAACAAAAAACCATTGACGGCTGGAAAAGGCCAA
>JABDQW010000154.1 GCA_013042055.1 Gammaproteobacteria bacterium
AGCAACAAGCAGACGAACAACAAGTTTCCGACAAACGCCGCAGCCCGCGCACCAGGCAACCATACAGCCACATACCGCCAGAGGCCACGATCTATACGCGGCGATATCAGGAAATGATGCGATACAGATAAATTCGTAGACTGCAGGAGCGGCTTCAGCCGCGAACAGCATCCAATAGCTCAACAGCAAACGACCATAAACATTTATCCTCTCGCCAAGGCGCAAAGAACGCCTAGCCCGCATTTCTCACCAGTATCCTACGCCGCCTGGTAAGAAATGCGGGCTAAGAATTAGCTCAAAAACTCAATAATTCGCTGTTCATACCAGTATTCCGGTTTCCACGGATACTTTCCGGATACGAAACCCACGTGCCCGCCTTTTTCAGCGAGCAGCAGTTCTACACTTTTGCTGATCTCATCGATATCAGGTATCGAACGCGGAAACATGAATGGATCATCCAGTGCATGTATGATACGGGTGGGTACGTTGATACCCGACAAATACTGGCGGCAACTCGATTCACGGTAGTAATGATCGACGCCATCGAAACCGTGCAAAGGCGCGGTTACTTGGTCATCGAAGTCCCAGAAGCCTTTCATTGTATCGATGTCGACATCCAGCGGTGATGCCATTCGCTCGAACTTGGTCTGGTACGATCGCTTCAGCGATCGCATTAAATGCCGCTCATAAAGATGCGACACACCGCCTTCCAGGCGCGTGGCCGCATCCGCCAGCATGAACGGCACCGATACCGCAACTCCGTATTGCAGTGGGTTGGCAGCGCCGCTCTGTCCCAGCCATTTCAACAAGACATTACCGCCAAGCGAAAAGCCGATCGCGGCATACACCGCTTGCTTCGATTGCTGGTTGATGTGCGCAACGACCTCGGCGAGATCGCCTGTGTCGCCCGAGTGATAGGAACGTGGCAAACGGTTGGGTTCACCGCTGCAACCTCTAAAATGCATGAATACGGGACTGAATCCCGCCCGTTCCAGCGATAGCATCAGGTTGCCGACGTAGTGTGATTGCACCGAGCCTTCCAAGCCGTGCAACAACAACACGACCGGCCGGTCGGATTTCTTGCTCCAGCAGAGATCAACGAAATCACCATCGCTCAATTCCAGGCGTTCATTGACCAATTCCGGTGATTTACGCCTTCTGAACAACACTGGCCACAGCGTCTGTAAATGGGGTGACGGCAACCACCACGCTGGTTTGAACGGAGATGCTATATGCATGGGTCTGTCACTCTGCCGGCTCTGTTCTCGCGTGTCAAACGAGCTTTTCCAGGTTTGACGCCCATGAAATCAAAGCTTTTAATTCAACTACTTACATCCTCTACTCGTGTACATCCCGGCTACTTCTGAATTTTTCCACAATTAACACCCGATTGCCTTGTTGTTCTGCCACTCCTTTCTATAATCAATAACATACACTAATAACAACAATGACTGTATGTATCTTTCTGTTGAGTTTAAATCACTGCTGTTAGCCTTCGCGTTGACCGCATCAGCAAGTATCGTTTCCGCCGAAACCGATACACCGCTGTCGATTTTTCAACTTGCAGAAAAGAACGACGCGGAAATCCTGGCTGCCTTTGCCGCGCTGAAAGCCGAACGGGAAACCAAAAACCAGAGTGTTGGCGCGCTGCTACCATCTATCGCTTTCACAGCTGAAGCGGCAGCCAACCGTGAAAATGTCGATACCACCGGCGTCGGTCTTTCCGGTGAATCGACATTCAACAGCCACGATATTGCACTGACACTGAAACAACCGGTTTTTCGCAAAGACCTGTTCACCGATCTAAATATCACCGATTCCAAGATCCTCGTCGCCGAGGCCGAGTATAGTGCTGCGCAGCAGGATCTCATTACTCGCGTACTGCAGCGATTCTTCGAAGCCCTGGCCGCCCGCGACAACCTCGAGTTTTCCGTTGCTGAAAGAGAGGCGATCAAGGAACAACTGGAACTGACCCGGAAACTTTACAAGGTAGGTAAAACCACAGCCACCGATTTCCTCGAAGCCCAGGCGGCTTTCGACCTCGCCGATGCCCAGGTCATCGCGGCACAGGACCTGGTCAAAGACACCCTGGACGGCATCAAAGAAATCACTGGGGTGTCACCTAAACAACTGGCACCGTTGGGCAACCAGTTCAAACCGATAACGCCGGAGCCGCTCGATTCCGAACACTGGGTCGCAGAAGCCGAAGAAAAAAACCCGACATTGATCGCTGCCAGGTACCAGGTTCAGACATCCAGCTATGAAGTGGAACGGTTCAAATCGGGCCATTACCCCAAATTTGATGTCTTCGCCAGCGTCAGCAACGTCGAGACCGGCGGCCGCTTCGGAGACAGTAATATCGACGATGCCAGGATCGGCGTGCAACTTGAATTTCCGATCTATACCGGCGGCCAGGTCAGCTCGCGAGTCAGGGAAGCGATCAACCGCAAGGAACAGGCCCGGGACGAGCTGTTGGGCACGCTGCGCTCGGTCGTTAGAGAAACCAGTAAGGTGTTCCGCAACACGATAACCGCAATGAACCGGATCAAGGCCTTGAGTGTTGCCGTCGAGTCTACTGAAACCGCGTTGAAGGCGATTCGAGCAGGCTACAAGGCCGGAACACGGACCAACGCTGACCTGCTGCGCGCACAACGGGAGCTTTACAAGGCCAGACTGGATTATGCAGCATCCAAGTATGAATACGCCGCCAATTATTTTCAGTTAAAGAACATAACCGGCAATCTCGGCAAGGACGATGTCGAGATCATCAATGTATGGTTCGATAATTAGCGTGGATATTGCACAAAGGCGCACGCACACGGCTTCGTAACCTACGTAATTTCTAACCCTCGCAGTTTTATCCTACAGGGCCACTACTTTCGCACTTACGCTTCATTCCAGCGTGTTTTTAACTGGATGAAATCTGCCTGGAACAGATTTTACAACCGAAGGCTGGCCAGACTAATTTGACTGGATCAAATTTGAACAGCCTATGGCTGACCCGAAGGGCGTAACACAGGGACGTGTGAAGTAACGGCAGAATACATGGATGTATTCTGTAATCCAGTAGCGTTGCCTGCCTATCAAGACCGTAGGGTGCGCCGTATGCACCAAAAGCACTAAATCACTATTCCAATATAACGGTGCGCACGGCGCACCCTACGATCCTGCGGAGACGCAACTTTTAGAATTTCTTGTAGGAGCGGCTTCAGCCGCGATATTCTTGCGAGCTCGCAGTTCGTTCGCGGCTAAAGCCGCTCCTAGCACAACTCCTTTCGTTCAACCCAGATTCACGCGCTTGGCTTCTTCGGCAAACAGCATGCGTTCGATCTGCATCGGACTAACCGGCTTGCTGACGATATAACCCTGCAGTTCATCGACACCGAGCGATTGTACATATTTGTACTCGTTCTTCTTCTCAACGCCTTCAGCAACCACTCTCAGGTCGATTTCGTGCGCCATGATTACCATGGCATCGTAGAGTGTTCTCGAATGCTTGTGCTTCATCGCCTCGAGCAGGAAGTTCCTGTCGATTTTGATCCAGTCGAAGTTGAGCTGTCCCAGATAGCTGAACGAGGAATAACCCGTACCGAAGTCGTCCATCGCGATGGTGATACCCATGTACCTCAGCTCATCAACGATCTTCGCCGAGGCTTCCAGATCATCCATCACAGCCGTCTCGGTGATCTCGAATTCCAAGTGCGATGCCGGCAGGTTATTTGTAGTCAATGCCTGTTTCACCGAGTCCACGAATGCCTCATTGGTGAACTCGATGCCCGATATATTGACGGATACGCGTAAATCGTCGGCTCCCATGTCGAGCCATTTGCGTGTCTGCCGGCACACGGCATTCAGGGTCCAGTTGCCGATATCGATGATCAATCCTGTTCTTTCCGCGACCGGAATAAACTGGAAAGGCGTGACCATCCCGCGCTCAGGATGCCGCCACCTGATCAGTGATTCAAGGCTACGTATGGTGCCGGTTTCGAGGTCGAGCTTGGGCTGATAGACCATCCTGAACTGATTGGCAGCGATGGCATTGTGCATATCAACTTCAAGCTGCATCTGCTCCATACTCTTTTCGTTGATTTCCTTCGAAAAGAACTGATACTTGTTCTTGCCGACCATACCCTTGGCGTGTTTCTGCGCCGAACGTGCGCTCTCGATCAGCGCCTTTGGCGTATTCGCGTCATGCGGTGCAATCGCAAGACCTATCGTCGTCGTGACGTACAATTCATTGTTAGCTACGTTGATTTTACCGGCGAACTTGTCCTGTATGCGCTTGATGATATAGGTCACCGATTCGACGCTGTCGATGCCGGTCAATAACAGCGCGAACTCATCGTCATGAAGCCGGGACAAGGAAGGCCCGGACTGGTCGGGATTCACCATCGACGCCACCGTATCGGAACGCCGCAATATCGATTTCAGGCGCTGGGCCACGGCTTTCAGGAACTCGTCACCGACAATCTGTCCCAGGGTATTATTGATACGACTGAACATATCAATATTCATAATAGCAACCGCGATAATTCTTTTAGAACGGCCGGTGTAGGCAATGGCCTGGCTGACGCGGTCTTCGAATATAACTTGTGTCGGCAGATTGGTGATCGGGTCGTTGAAGCGGTTCTTGGCGTACTCCGCTTCCTTGCGTTGCAGCTCCGACTCGAGTTGCTCGATTCTATGATTCAGCAGTTTGACATCGATATCGTCTTCCTTGCGCTGCTTTTCCCTGTCGTTGAAACCATACTCTATGACCACGGTGCCGGGCGCCTCTTCTTTTGCCGGCAGTTCCCGACCCTCGACCCAGGTTACCACACGATCGCGCCCGCTTTCCTTGGCGATATAGAGCGCCTTGTCAGCGTGCTCCAGCAACTGTCCGACATTCGCCATATAAGGTTCGGCATTGGACACGCCGAAACTGGCGGTTATCTTCAGCTCTTTTTCACTGAATCCCTTCCAAGCGTGTTTAATGCTGCTGCGCAGGGATTCGGCGACTAGATTACCCTTGTCCAAATCCGCATTGGGCAATACCAGGCAGAATTCTTCCCCACCGTAGCGGCCGACGATAGCTCCCGTGTAATTGCAGGCATTCAGTTTTTCCGCAACCATGCGGATGGCTTCGTCGCCGACCGCATGACCAAAGCGGTCGTTAATCGATTTGAAGTGGTCGATATCGACCATAATGCAGGCTAGATCCGTATTCGTGTTGACCGCCTGCCTGAACATCTCTTCCGTAATATCGAAGAACGCACGGCGGTTGTAACAGCCCGTTAATGCATCGCGCGATGCCAGTACTTCGAGCTCCTCGTTCTTGCGGCGAATTTCCGCATCATTCTTTTGCAATGTCGATACTGCATTCTCGAGCAGGATATTAGATTCTTCGACCTCGGTAATATCGTCAAAGGTCACCAAGGCGCCGCGTGCCTTGCCGTTATCATCGTGTATCGGGGCGCTATTCGCCGAAAGCGAGCGAACGCCTAAATGCGGTGTTGACAGGTTCAAGGCCACGCCCACCTCATTGTCACCATGCTCCAGGGAACTAAACCAGGGCAACCTTTCATTGTCCTCCGGTTTTATCAACTTCCATTTCAGGCTGGAGGCTTTTTTACCGACTAAATCGTCAGGATCTTGTGCAGCCTGCTTGGCGAATGCGTTGTTAGCCATCATGATACGTTCCTTGTGATCCAAAATCAGAACGCCTTCTCCCAGTGCATTAAAGGCATTCCTGACACGTTCAGGAACCACCCCTTTGGGATCCAGTACATTGAGTGTCTTACGCAAGATAAATATGTAGCCGCCTATGCAGGCCAAGGCCACAAACAACAGGTAGCCCACGATTGATTCTGTCAGAAAATTGCTGATTCCGACGGAGGTATTGGCAAATTCCACATTGACCGAACCCCAGTGATCAGACTCGGCATAGATCGGTATCAGCACCAGGTTCTTGGTCGACTTTTTGCCGGCAATATTTTTGTAACTCGCTTGCTTGAATTGGCCATATTCAGCGATCACTTCGCCATCGATACGGCTCATGGATGCAGCCGTGACATCCGCATTCCTATTGACGAAGTTTTTTAACGTAGCCTTGATCAGGGGTTGATTCGAGCCCGATGCAGCAGCGGACAGCTGCACAGCCAGCGATTCGCAGACTTTTTTTCGTGCATCCATCAACATATCTTCCCTGTCAGGAATCATGCCGAACAGGTCTGCAATCAAAAGCACACTGATCGTGAACATCATCAGCGAGAAACCCACCCTGACTGCGGGGTGTATCATAGGTATGTTCATTATTGTTCTCTTGTTGCAGAGCCACCAAACAGCGCATCGACATCGTACTGTCTAGCTTTTTCTTTGAGCTCCTTCAGTTCCTTCAGCTCATCCAATGACGTCGGGATCATATCTTCATTGATGTCTTTTGCATTTGTTTCACCCTCGTCCTCATCGTCGTCTTTGTACGCCAGAACCGGCAGCGGATCGTAACCCTTCCATAAAGGTATAGTCGACATCAGGCTGCTTAGCAACGCACCACCGCGCATGGCCCAGGCCACAATGCCGGCGGTCAACACTACACCGGACGATTTGGCGGCAGCCACTTTCAACTCACCCA
>JABDQW010000159.1 GCA_013042055.1 Gammaproteobacteria bacterium
GGTGACTGGTATCAACACGGCAGTTATCTTCATACCAACGCGGACGGGGAGTACGAGCTGGTTGAATTTAACTGATATTAATTAACCGCAGAGACGCGGAGACGCAGAGGTTTTTCTGGGTTGTCTCTGCGCCTCTGCGGTTAATAACACCCTGCTTCTCTCATTGCAGCGAAAATTGGCGATAGTCGGCCGGCAGGTTGAATATCGTGGTGTCGACCTCGGTCTTTTCGAAATTCAACAGCCGCCTGATACGGCCATTACTGTGCCACTCCTGGATAGGAAGGCCCTTATTGTAGTATTCACCCGTGTTATAGACCTGATCGACGAGGTAACAGGGCGTGCGTAACTCCTCAGGTGTCTTACCCAGATTAGTTACTTGTTGAGCTGAGACGACTCTCTGAAAAGACTGAAGTATGGCCACGGCTTGCGGTAGTAGCCCCGGAACCAGTTGGATATCCATACACCTCTCGCTACTCGTGTCGGTAACGGCTTTGACTCGAAAATTGTATACCGATCGCCCGGCGATCTTCGGTGCGTCTTCAATCTGTTTATACTCGATATCGATTTTAAATTCGGCGCTGAGCTGTGTTGGGGCACTATTAGCCATAACAAGAATGGACTTATCGAAGTGGCTGACGCTGAAAATCTTCTGTTCCTTACTGTCAAATACGATAAAACCGCTTTGATCAGTCGCATCATCGATGCGCATATGTTCGCCGCTGATCGTATAGCTCACCTGGTACGGTTCGACACCTTGTTCATATTCTTGATAGATCAGCCTTACAGCCGTGGCCGATTCAACAGCAGATACAGGGGAAGATAACCATGCCGAGCTAAAAATCAGCAGATACAGCCTAATTAATCTCGAACTCACGCACTAGCCTCTCTGTTGCCGCTGATCTCGACGAGTTGCTGCATCTCCTCTTCGGTAAATCCGGCCTGAAGTCTCGAGGCCATATCAAACGGACCTCGAATAGCACCCCCCATGTATTCACGCAGCAGTTCATTGAAAACAATCGTTGGTGTCAAACCTCGTTGCATGCATACGTAATTAAACCAGCGGGTACCCGTATTAACATGCCCAATTTCGTCACGATGTATGACTTCCAGTATGTCCACCAG
The DNA here is from genome assembly GCA_013042055.1 of Gammaproteobacteria bacterium. Taxonomy (GTDB): domain Bacteria; phylum Pseudomonadota; class Gammaproteobacteria; order SZUA-229; family SZUA-229; genus JABDQW01. The sequence goes on from JABDQW010000159.1 coordinate 1,123, forward strand.
TTCATCCTCAGAAACGTTCTTGAGTTTGTTTATCATTATCGGCGTTACATCCAGGCCCCTGGCCTCCAGAACACGCGGCACCAATGCCATCCGCACCATAACGTCGTGATCGGTTTTCAACGCCATTTCCCAAAGGCCATTATGAGCCGCGTAATCTCCATAATTGGCATGATTGGCTCGAAGATAGTTAGCCAACAGCATGAAATGCTTCGCCTCCTCTGCAGCAACCTCTAACCAGTCAGAAACAAAGTCATTGGGCATTTCTCTAAAACGGTAAACAGCATCCAGTGCAAGGTTGATTGCATTGAACTCGATATGAGCGATGGCGTGCGCCAGCTTTGTCAAACCCTGTTGCGAATTAAAACCGCGCTTTGGCACCTTGTGCGGATCGACCAGATCCGGTTTACTGGGTCGACCGGGAACGGGGATTCTTAGAGCTTCGTCAAGCGATTGTTTATCCAACTCGCCAGCGTACCATCGCCGATAAAGTTTTTGTGTCTCGGCTGCTTTTGTGAACGGATCAGTTACTTGGATACATCGCAGAGCTGCTTCAAACACATTATTCTGAATTTCAGGCATGATAATTATCCTAGCCCGTAGAAATGCGGGCCAAAAACTAAAAAGAAGCCCGCGATGCGGGCTTCTGTCACATTATAACCGATTGTGCTAACGATTATTTTGTCTTCAATTTTGATTTGTTTTTTTCAATGGTATTGACCCCGATCCCCTTCACCTTTGTTAGATCTTCAATTTGCACGTAGGGCCCATTTTGTTCACGATAGGCAACAATCGCTTCTGCTTTGTTTTGACCTATTCCAGACAGCTCACTGGATAGGGTCTCGACATCGGCAGTGTTGATATTGACTTGACCTGCATAGAGAAAATTTGAGAATGAGAATACTACGGCAAAAACAAATGACTTTATTGTTTTCATTTCGCGTCCCTGTGTTGTTGGTTTGAAGAATGCCTAGGTTACCCAAGCAGCAGTGCGATCACAATTGGGAAATTTCTGAATTGATTGTCAGTAATTTCTGAACAGGGTCTTTCGCCTGTGTTATGGGCCTGCCAATAACGAGATAGTCTGAACCTTGTCTAATCGCATCGGCCGGGGACACAACACGTTTCTGATCGTCAGCATTATCGGTGGACAAACGAATACCCGGTGTTACCAGCAAAAACTCGGAACCTAACGATGACCTCAAGCTATGGCTTTCCCGTGCTGAACAAACGACACCATTGATGCCCTCCCCTTTTGCTATGGAGGCAAGGCGCTGCACCATTTCGGCAGGGGTACGATCGATACCTACAGCGAGAAGATCTTCATGGCTGCTACTGGTCAGAATGGTCACCGCTATCAATATGGGTGACTCAGGCGACGATAAAGCACTGCGGGCTGCAGCGAGCATCGCCGGGCCACCGAGCGCGTGAACATTGATCATCCAGACACCCAGATCTGCAGCTGCCTTGCAAGCATTGGCGACGGTATTGGGTATATCGTGGTACTTTAAATCTAAAAAAACATCGTAACCGCGATTTACTAGCCTTTTAACCAATTCGGGACCACTACGAGTAAACATCTCCTTGCCGATTTTCAAACGGCACAATGCTGGATTGATTTGATCAACCAGCTTCATCGCTTGTGTCTCATCTGAAAAATCAAGGGCTACGATGACTCTTGAGTCTGTCATTAGCAGGAAGGCTCGCATAGATAGGGTTTTACTGAACCCCAATGCTGGCAACTCGGACACAGCCAGTAGAGGGTGTTGGATTTAAAACCGCATTGCTTGCATTGGTATGTGGCTTGATCCTGTTGTATTGCATCGATAGCAGTCAGCAAACCATGCATAATCATGGTAGCCTCTGTGGTATTGTCCGTGTCACTGTAACTCAACAATTGGCCCATTCCCTGTAGAGTCGGGTTTTTCTTTAACTTAACCATGACATAATCAATGGCCGCGTCTCTACCCTTATATCGTTCGAGCACTTTCGCATGCGATTCCAACAGTGGCAAACTATCCTGTCTCTTCTCGAGTGCATCCAGATACTCGAGTAGGCTCTCGGCTTCGTTCAAGCGATGATGGCATTCAACAATTTTATTCATAACCACCGGTATGAATTCGGTATCCTGCTGTTCGATTTGCTCTAATAAGTGTTTCGCTTTTTTGAATTCACCTGCCGACATGGCCATATCAGCCAGCAGAATTGAAGCACGTACCGAAGTACTATCATAATACAACGCTTTTTTGGCATCGCGCTCTAGCTGGCTTAAGTCGCCCTTTGCTCTGGCAATATCAGCCAGTTCACAATAATACTGGGAAATCATCAGGCCAATTTTGTTCGGATTCTCTTGATACAGGCATTCTGCGGCAGCGATCGCTTTGTACCAATCTTTCTCCTGTTGATAGATTATTATGAGATTCTGTAGAGCTGTTTCTGATTTAGGATCATGATTCAGCACTTCCTTGAACAGGCCTTCGGCTCGATCGAACCAACCGGCACCCAGGTAGTCATAACCGAGTTCAAGTAAGACACTGCTACGATACTTCTCAGGCAGCGACGGTCTGGACATCAGACCTTGGTGTATTTTGATGGCTTTGTCTATCTCGCCATTCTTGCGAAAAATTTTTCCCAGCGCGAAGTGTGTATCGATTGTCTCCCAGTCAGCCTCGACCAGTTTTACGAATATATCCAGCGCCTTGCCCTGCTCATCATTGAGCAGATAATTAAGGCCTTTGAAATATTCGCTGGAGAAATGACTCTCACTTGCGCTATGGCGCTTGCTGCGTACCGTTTTCATCCACACTAGAACGATCACTACTGGCAGTCCCAGCATCACCCATTCGGGGATTTGAGAAAATTCAATCATGGAAAATCAGCATTTCCCCTGCCTAGATTGCAGGCTAGCCCGCATTTCTCACCAGGATCACGGGAGCAGACGCAGGAGTAAGCACCGCTCTGGAGCGAAAAGCGTAGCAATAGCTACGGTTTGAGTGAAGAGCAAGTTCAGCGACACGAAGACCAGCCATTACCGTAATAGGCACGCTTGGATACCACACTTTTTTTTGATCATTTCAGCTTTTCTACAACAAGCAATACCTTATCAGGATTCGCCGCCGCCCGGTGAGAAATGCAGGCCAGGCCAGTCAGCACTGGCCGTCTCAATACACATTAACGCTACAAAAAAGGTCACTCTTTCTTCAATGAATCATTGACGCGCTCCCTAAGCTCCTTGCCGGGCTTGAAATGGGGTACATACTTACCCGGCAAGGAGACAGAGTCACCCGTTTTCGGATTGCGTCCGGAACGAGGTGGACGGTAATGTAAGGAGAAACTGCCAAATCCACGTATCTCTATCCGATCACCATTGGACAATGAGTTACTCATCTGTTCGAGTAGGCTTTTTACTGCAAGCTCGACATCCTTATACGCGAGATGACTTTGCTTTCGAGCAATTCTCTCGATCAATTCGGATTTCATCATTGATCTTGCGTTTGTCTCTTCTGACATCTGAAACCGTCCTCTATAGTTGATTATTAACTATACCTGCTGCTACTAGTCGTTCGAGTCCATTTGTTCCTTCAACAAATCACCCAGCGTAGTAGAGGCAGACTGTTGTGAGCTGGCATAATCTTTCATAGCTTCAGCTTCTTCATCAAAGTCTTTCGCCTTGACTGACAGATTGATTGCACGGCTCTTGCGATCGATACCAATCAATTTGGCTTCGACCTCATCACCGACTTTCAATACCGTGGTCGCATCTTCCACACGGTCACGTGACAGTTCAGATGCGCGCAAGGTACCTTCGACACCTTCACCCAAATCAACAACAGCTGCTTTGGCATCAACGGAGATAACCGTTCCTTTGACAAGCGATCCCTTTTTGTGAGTACCCATGAAAGAAGACACGGGATCTTGTTCCATCTGTTTGATGCCAAGTGAGATGCGCTCACGTTCGGGATCAATGGAGAGCACTACGGCATCGATCGTATCGCCTTTCTTATAGTTGCGGATCGCTTCTTCACCGGTTACATCCCAGGAAATATCCGACATATGTACAAGACCATCGATATCACCTTCCAGTCCGACAAAAATACCGAAGTCGGTAATCGATTTGATCTTGCCACTGACCTTGTCGCCCTTGTTATGCGTTGCGGAAAACTCATCCCATGGATTTGGCTGGCACTGTTTCATACCCAATGAGATACGGCGACGTTCCTCATCGATGTCGAGGATCATCACTTCGACTTCGTCGCCAAGAGCGACGACGCTGGCAGGATTAATGTTTTTGTTGGTCCAGTCCATCTCTGACACGTGTACGAGTCCTTCGACACCATCTTCTATTTCGACAAAACAACCGTAATCGGTGATGTTACTGATCTTACCGTGCAACCTGGACCCTTCGGGATAACGTCGTGCAATTTCGCTCCATGGATCTTCATCGAGTTGTTTCAGGCCAAGCGAGACACGATTGCGCTCCTTATCGAACTTGAGCACCATGACGTTGATTTCATCGCCGACATTCACCACTTCGGACGGATGACGTACGCGTTTCCACGCCATATCGGTGATGTGCAGCAAACCATCAACGCCACCCAGATCAAGGAACGCACCATAATCGGTCAGGTTCTTGACAACGCCTTTGATGGGCTTGCCTTCTTCGATGGTGTTGAGCAAGGCTTCACGCTCGGCGCTGTATTCTGACTCGACAACAGCACGACGTGAAACGACAACATTATTGCGCTTCTGGTCGAGCTTGATCACCTTGAATTCAAGTTCTTTACCTTCAAGATACGTGGTGTCTCTAACCGGACGCACATCAACCAACGAACCTGGCAGGAACGCACGAATATCACCAAGTTCAACAGTGAAGCCGCCTTTGACCTTACCGGTAATGATGCCGGTGATGATTTCTTCTGTCTCATACGAGGTCTCGAGCGATTTCCAGGCCTTGGCACGCTTGGCCTTCTCGCGCGACAAACGGGTTTCACCAAAACCGTCTTCGACGGCTTCAAGCACAACTTCGACATCATCACCAATGGCAACTTCGAGTTCACCACTGAGATTCTTAAACTGATCATCCGGGATAACGCCTTCGGATTTAAGCCCTGCTGAAACGATGACATAGCCGTCACGGATGTCGGTGACGGTACCAATAACAACCTGACCGGTTGTCATTTCTGTTTGATTTAGGCTTTCTTCAAATAACTGGGCAAAACTTTCAGACATGATTTGTAATTGATAAATGTATCGCAACAATGGCGTATGCCGCTACACAAGGGTTGATTGTTAAACGAACGGTCTGAACTCTGTTCAGACCTCGATAAAACCGAAGCACCGGCTCGCCATTTGCATCACCTGATTCACTACTTCATCGATACGCATATCAGTGGTATCGATCATGACTGCATCATCTGCAGCCCTCAGGGGTGCCGCCGCACGTTCGGAGTCTCTCTTGTCGCGAGCTTCCAGTTCGCTGACAAGCTCAGGGAGATTAGCATCTATTCCCTTTTGTTTCAACTGCTTATAACGCCTTTTAGCCCGTTCTTCCGGGCTTGCGGTGAGAAAAATCTTCAACGGAGCCTCAGGAAAAACAACGGTTCCCATGTCGCGGCCATCGGCCAGCAGGCCCGGTGGTCGCGCGAAATTGCGCTGACGTTGCAACAGGGCCTGGCGCAGCTCAGCGATGGTTGCGAATTCAGAAGCGCGCCTGCCGACGGCCTCCTCTCTGATCGCGTCGGTCACATCTCTGCCTTCTAACAGAATCGTCAGATGATCCCTCATCGGCACATAGTCGACATCAAGTTTTCCTGCTATTTCAATAAGTTGAGATACTTCTTCAGCCTCTTGCCTGAGCGCTTTCAAGGCCGTCAGGCGGTACAAAGATCCACTATCAAGAATATGCCAACCCAGCTTCTGGGCCAATAATAGCGAGACTGTACCCTTGCCGGCGCCGCCAGGCCCATCCAGTGTTATCACCGGTACTAGCTCGATGGTTTTTTCGTGCTCAGGCATCGACGCGTATGGATAAACCGGCCGCAGTCGCCAGTTCCGCAAAGCGCGGAAACGACGTGGTGACATTCGCACATTCATCGATGGTGATCGCACCGTTGGCACGCAATGCAGCCATCGAAAATGCCATGGCAATACGGTGATCATCCCGGCTGTGCACACGACCGCCAGCTATGTCGCCACCTTGGATGATCATGCCGTCGGGCGTCGCCCGGGCATTGACGCCCAGAGCCTTCAGACCGTCGGCCATCACCTGGATACGATCGCTTTCCTTGACGCGCAGTTCCTCGGCTCCAGTGACGACGGTTTCACCTTCGGCACAAGCAGCTGCGATAAAAATTACCGGGAACTCATCGATCGCCAACGGCACCAGTTTCTCGGGCACATGGATGCCCGTCAGCGGCGCACTGCGCACCCTGATATCAGCGACCGGTTCTCCACCGGCTTCGGTTGCATTCAGCAATTCGATATCGGCACCCATCAAGCGCAAGATATCGATCACGCCGGTCCGCGTCGGATTGATACCGACGTGTTGCAAAACGATTTCTGATCCTGCGGCTATGCTGGCGCCAACCATATAGAACGCCGCCGATGATATATCGGCCGGCACATCGATATTACAGGCGGTCAATGTCGCCGGTCCGTGCAGACAGGCCGTAGCGCCTGATTTTTCGACCGGACAACCAAACGCAGTCAACATGCGTTCGGTGTGATCACGGGTTGGTGCCGGTTCGGTGACACAGGTTTTGCCCTCAGCATACATGCCGGCAAGCAAGACGCAGGACTTGACCTGGGCACTCGCCATCGGCAAATCGTAATCGATGCCGTGCATGTCACGACCACCGGTAATATTGAGCGGCGGACGGTCACCGGTTGCGGTATCAACTCGTGCACCCATGCGCTGTAACGGCGAAGTGACACGTTCCATCGGGCGTTTCGACAGCGACGCATCACCGGTAAGTTCGACATCAAAAGCCTGTCCGGACAACAGACCGGCGAGCAGCCGCATCGAGGTCCCCGAGTTGCCCAGATCGAGCGGCTGCTCCGGTTTCTTCAGCCCCCGCATGCCGACGCCATGAATAACGACGCGCCCATCGTCGGGACCTAAGATCTGCACACCCATGGCGCGGAACGCGCGCAAGGTGTTCAAACTGTCTTCACCCTCGAGGAAGCCACTGATCCGACTGGTACCCTCGGCAATCGAACCGAACATTATCGAACGATGCGAAATCGACTTGTCCCCCGGCACCCGGATGTCACCACTCAGCTTGCCACCATTGTTAACGATAAATTTCATAAAATATTGTCCGCAAATGAACGCAAATATGTTTGTTGGTGATCACGATAAACAGTTGTTTAGTTCTCTATAGAGATTAACAGTAGAAATTACAGCTCAAAAACACTAGCACCCTGAGGTCTCTAAAACCAACATTGACAAAAAATAAATTTGCGTCTATTTGCGTTCATTTGCGGACTCATAGAGATTAACAGTAGAAATAACAGCTTAAAAACACAGGCACCCTGCAATCGTCAAAACCCAACATTACCAAAAACAGCTTGCGTTTATTTGCATTCATTTGCGGACTAACCACAAAACGCATCCCGTACGCGTTTGGCGCGTTCGAAGACCTCTTTGAGCTTTTCGCCGTCGTTGTCCTCCAGTGCACGATAAACTTTCACCATCTCATCGCGATAGCGTTTCATCATCGCCATCACCTGGACACGATTGCTTAAACAAATATCACGCCACATTATCGGATCGCTCGAAGCGATGCGTGTGAAATCGCGAAAACCACCGGCAGCAAAACGAAAGATCTCGTCGATGTCTTCCAGATTGTTGAGGCAGTCGACCAGACCAAAAGCCAGCAGGTGCGGTAGATGGCTGGTACCGGCGAGTACCAAATCGTGGTGCTCTGCGCTCATCGTCTCGACTACGGCCCCGGCAGCTTGCCACATCGTACGTACCCGGTCGAGCGCATCGGTGTTGGTCTCTTCGGTCGGCGTCAGTATGACCCGGCGTTGTTGATACAACTCGGGAAACGCCGCACCGACACCACTTTGCTCCGTACCCGCAATGGGATGCCCCGCGACGAAATACTGCAAGTCGCTACCGAAGACCGCATGTGCATCATCTATGACACTTTGCTTGGCGCTGCCGGCATCGGTAACGATGGTATGCTCGTTGCGACCAGCATCGATCTGTTCGAATACGGCGCGCATGGCCCCGAGAGGGACACAAACCACGACGATATCAGCGTGCTCCACGGCTCCGGGTATATGGGTATCGTATCGATCAATGACGCCGAGTTCGGCCGCCTTGATTAAGGTCTCTTCGGTACGACCGGCACCGATAATCTCCCTGCAAAATCCTGCCTGTCGTAGAGCCAGCGCCAACGAGCCGCCAATCAGGCCGGTACCGATAATACAGACCGCGTCGACGGTGTGCTCACTCATGCCGACACTCCGGTGAGCGCGTCGATCAGACGTTCGTTCTGCTCACGCGTACCAATGGTCATGCGTAAATAGTCCGGCATCTGATAGTTCGCCAGAGGCCGCACGATCACCCCCTGGTGCAACAGGGCCTGGTAGATCGACATCGCATCGCGTTCGAAACAGACGGTCAGAAAATTACCCATCGAAGGCAAGTACGACAGCCCGAGTCTGTCGAACTGCTGTTGCAAATAGACTTTACCCGCTTTATTCATCGCGACGCTGCGCTGAATATGGGCATCGTCGTCTAGCGCCGCCAGCGCCGCCGCCTGCGCTATCAGGTTGGTGTTGAATGGCTGCCGTACGCGGTTCAACAGGTCAGCGATGTCAGCAGAAGACAGGCCATAACCGATCCGCAAACCAGCCAGCGCGTACACTTTGGAGAACGTACCGGTAATGATCAGGTTGCTGTGTTTCGCCAGCAGGTCATCGATATCTGGCTTCAGATCCTCATCCATATACTCGAGATAGGCCAGATCGAGTACCACGATCACATCCGGCGGAACGCGGTCGAGCATGGCTTTCACGGTATCGGCACCGATCCAGGTACCGGTCGGATTGTTGGGATTAGCGATAAATACGACACGGGTGGATTCATCGATGCTGTCGATCAAGGCCTCGGGATCATGCCCCAACGGCATGGTTTCGTGGGTGTGACTGAAAGCCGGCGCCACATTGGCCCTGGCACCAATCGCTTGGACAACGATGGGATACACCGCGAAAGCGTATTGTGAATATACCGCCGTGTGATCCGAGGTCAAAAAAGCCCTGGCGACGAGTTCCAGCACATCATTCGAGCCATTACCCAAGGTCAGGCAGGCCGGGTCAACGCCGTAGTGCTCAGCCAGGCGCTGGCTCAGTTTGAACGCACTGCCGTCGGGATAGTAGTTGATGGCTTTATAACATTGCTCAATCGCTTGCAAAGCGCCAGGGCTTGGACCCAGAGGATTTTCATTGGATGCGAGCTTGATGGAATCTGAGATGCCGAGTTCACGCTCGAGTTCCTCGACCGGCTTGCCGGGCAAGTAGGGCTGCAGTTGTTGCACGCCGGGCGCGGCGAGTTGCCGGAAAGATTTGGACATTAGAGAAACCGTAGGGTGCGCCGCGCGCACCGGAAACGGTGACCAAACTGAAGATTCGTGGTGCGCACGGCGCACCCAACAATGTAAGGCGCACGAATACTGTCCTGAACCGTGATAGGCATGCCTGAATAACACACTGTATTTTTGATCATCCTAGCTTATCTCCAATGGGTCAATGCCTTATCCGTATTCGACACCGCCTGGTGAGAAATGCGGGCTATAGCACTGCCCGCGGATAAGAACCCAACACCGTCACCATCGCGGAGGCCTGTTCGATTTCGGCGATAGCTTCGGCGATGTTTGTATCATCACGATGTCCATCGATGTCGATGAAGAAGACGTATTCCCAAACACCACGCCGGGATGGACGCGATTCGATGTTGCTCATACTGATTTGCCTTTTTGCCAATGGCTCCAACAGACTGAACAAGGATCCAGGCTTGTTGTGGGCAAATACTAGCAGGCTGGTGCGGTCGGAACCGCTCGGCGGCGATTTATATTTCCCGATCACGGCAAAACGGGTGGTATTGTTGGGTTCGTCCTCGACATCGGCGTACAGTATCGGCAACTGGTACAGATCGGCAGCCATAGTGCCGGCAATCGCCGCCGAACGATTATGCTCCAGCGCCAAGATCACCGCTTCGGCATTGCTACGTACCGCGATTCTTTCGGTATTCGGCAGGTTGGTGTCCAGCCACAGGCGACACTGCGCCAGCGTCTGCTGGTGGGAATAAACACGATCGATGTTCGCGGTGTCCGACTCATTTGTCATCAGATTGTGGCGAATACGCAACTCGACTTCACCGCTGATCGTCATCGACGACTTCATGAACAGATCGAGGGTATGGTTGATCACCCCCTCGCTGGAATTTTCCACCGGCACGACGCCGAAATTGGCGCCACCAGCCTCGACCAATCGAAACACCTCTTCAATGTTCGCGACCGGTTCGGGCTCGATTTGGCTGCCGAAATGTTTGACTGCCGCAGCGTGCGTATAGGTCCCTTCGGGACCGAGGAAGGCCACCCTCAGGGGCTTCTCCAGTGCCAGGCAAACCGCCATGATTTCGCGGAAGATGCCCGCGATGGCGTCGTCGGACAGTGGGCCCTGGTTGCGCTGCTGGACCTTGCGCAACACCTGGGCTTCGCGCTCCGGCCGGTAGAAATGCTCGCTGTCGCCCTGCTCGCGTTTGATTTCGGCGACTCGCCGTGCACATTCGGCACGTTCAGAAACCAGCTGTTGCACAGCCACATCGATTTCATCGATGCGTTTTCGAACGTCAGCAAGCGGGTCTTTATCGGCCATCGAGGTCAGCTATGGTTGTTCATTTTCGGTCCGATGGTGTGTCAGCAGAGTTAGATCTGGCGTGCGCTCAGCACACCGTCGATCGCCCTGATCGCCGACAAGGAAAATTCATCGATCGCCTTGTCCAGATCCATCAAGGTATAAGCCAAATCCCCGCTGGATTCATTGCTCATGTGCTGAATGTTAACATCAGCTTGCCCCAGCACGTGCGATATCTGACCAACCATATCCGGGCGATTCTGATTGGCAATAGCCAAACGCACATCACCGACGCGTGCCAGCCTGATTTCAGGAAAATTCACTGAGTTATGGATATTGCCGTTTTCCAGGTAATCCTTGATCTGTTCGGCAACCATGATCGCGCAGTTATCTTCCGCTTCTGCGGTCGACGCGCCGAGATGCGGCAACGTGATGACTCGGCTGTTGCCTTTCAGATGCGCGGCAGGAAAATCGCAGACATAGGCGCCCAGCTTGCCATTGTCGAGTGCATTCAACACCGCTTCGTCATTAACAATGCCATCGCGGGCAAAGTTGAGCACAACGGCGCCGTCTTTCATCATCGCAATGCGCTGCGCATTCAGCAGATTTTGCGTACTATCGAGCAAGGGCACGTGAAAAGTCACAAAGTCTGATTGTTTCACCAGCTCGTCTATCGTGGACATTTCCTGCACTTCTGACGACATTCTCCACGCACTTTTGACCGTGATGGTCGGATCGAATCCAACAACACGCATACCCAGCGCGACCGCTGCGTTGGCCACATAAACGCCGATCGCACCCAAACCGACGACACCCAGCGTGCGTCCGGGCAGCTCATAACCGACGTATTTCTTTTTGCCATCTTCAACAGCCTTGTTCTGCTGCTCTGGCGTTCCTGCGACGTTCCTGGCGTAATCCCACGCCTGACAGATGTTTCTGCAGGCCAGCAGCATGCCAGCAATCACGAGTTCCTTCACGGCGTTGGCATTGGCACCCGGCGCATTGAACACCGGGATACCGTGCTCCGACATTTTCGCAACCGGCACATTATTGGTGCCGGCACCCGCCCGCCCGACGGCGAGCAAACTGGCCGGTATCGGATAATCGTGCAGTTTATGGGAACGCAAAATAATCGCATCGGGTGATGGGTGATCGGTATCGATGTCGTAATCACCGGCTGGCAGGCGCTTCAAGCCTTTATCCGAAATATTATTGAAGGTTTTAATTTTGTACATTATCAGCGCGTTTCCGTTGGTAACTAGCCCGCATTCCTCACCTGGATCACGGGAGCAAGCTGACGGACACGAAGACTAGCCTGAACCGTGATAGGCATGCTTGAACAACAGATAGCATCTTTGATCATCCGAGTTTTCCTCCTAAAGGCTAATCCTGTGTCAGTTTTCTACGCCGCCAGGTGAGAAATGCGGGCTAACCGTAGCGTTGCTCGAAGTCGGCCATGAACGCGACCAAGGCATCGATTCCCTCCATCGGCATCGCATTGTAGATGCTCGCCCGCATACCACCGACAGAACGATGGCCTTTCAGCGTTTTTAAGTTGTGCTCTGCTGCTTCCGCGAGAAACGTCGCGTCCAGTTCAGGATCAGCCAGAATAAACGGAACGTTCATCCACGAACGGCACTCGAGCGCAACCGGATTGGAATAAAAGCCCGACGCATCGATCGCAGCGTAGAGTTTTTCCGCCTTGCTGTAATTGAGTTCAGCCATGCTCTCCAGACCACCCTTTTGCAGCAGCCAGTCGAACACGAGGCCAGCCAGGTACCAGCTATACGTCGGTGGCGTGTTATACATAGACCCATTGTCGGCGTGTACCTGGTAGTCAAACATCGCCGGCATTCCCGGCAGTGCGTTGCCGATCAGATCGTCACGCACGATGACGACGGTGACGCCGGCGGGACCGATATTTTTCTGCGCACCGGCGTAGATCACACCGTATTTACCGACCTTGATCGGCCGCGACAATATCGTCGAGGACATGTCCGCTACCAGCGGTACGTCACCGGTATCGGGTACGTAATGAAACTCGACGCCAACGATGGTCTCGTTCGGCGTGTAGTGCACATAGGCTGCGTCTGAGCTGAAATTCAGGCTGGCGGCCGACGGCACCGTCGTGAAACGAGTTTCACTGGTATCGGCGACCACGGTCACATCGCAGTAGCGTTTGCCTTCGGCAATCGCCTTCTTCGACCATTGCCCGGTACTTAGATAATCGGCTGAGCGCTTGTCACCGAGCAAGTTGATCGGCACCATCGCAAACTGACTGCTGGCGCCGCCCTGCAGAAACAGCACCTTATAATTATCGGGTATCGCCATCAATTGACGCAGGTCGGACTCGGCTTTTTCCGCAATCGACATGAATTCTTTGCCGCGATGGCTCATTTCCATCACCGACATGCCCGAACCGTTCCAATCCAGTATTTCTGCTTGTGCACGTTCCAGCACCTCGGTCGGTAACATCGCCGGGCCAGCGCTGAAATTGAATACTCTGGTCATTTTTACCTTATACTTTACTTTAAACTTTTTACTTTAAAAATATATCTTAATATATTGTTTTTAATTATTATTCATCCTTGTCTATCAACTCGATTTTCTCGATCTCGGCGAGTTTTTCCGCTTTGGTCAGTCGAATCAAACGCACACCCTGGGTATTGCGACCCATCTCGCTGATATCGCCGACAGCGATGCGCACAAGGGTGCCGCTGTTGGTGATCAGCATCATTTCATCGTCGCTGCGCACTTGCACGGCACCGACGACCTCGCCATTGCGTTCATTGGTCTGAATGGAGATAACGCCCTGCCCGCCGCGACCCCTGACCGGATATTCGCTGGCAGAAGTCCGTTTACCGTAGCCGTATTCGGTTGCCGTCAGAATAGATCCTTCGTCCTCGACCATGATCATACTGATGACGCGCTGACCGTTGCCGAGCCGCATACCCCGAACACCGGCCGCTGTACGCCCCATTTCGCGCACATCGGTTTCTGAAAAACGAATGGCTTTGCCTGCGTTGGATAGCAGCATGATGTGGCGCGAACCATCGGTGATCACAACATCGACCAGATGGTCGCTGTCACGCAATTCGATCGCCTTGATACCGGACACACGCGGCCGTGAGAAATTCGTCAATGCGGTCTTTTTGACCGTACCCGAACTCGTCGCCATGAACACATATTGATTTTCAACGTATTCACGCACCGGCAACACCGCGTTGATGCGCTCGTCGGCTTGCAATGGCAATAGATTGACGATCGGTTTTCCGCGTGAGCCGCGCCCCGCCATCGGCATCTGGTAGACCTTGAGCCAGTACACCTTACCCACGCTGGAAAAACACAACAAGGTGTCATGCGTGTTGGCAATAAACAGTTTGTCGATGAAGTCTTCGTCTTTCATCCGAGTCGCGGCCTTGCCACGGCCGCCGCGGCGCTGGGTGTCGTAAACGTCCAGCGTCTGGCACTTGGCATAACCCTCGTGTGAAAAAGTGACGACGACATCCTCCTCGGTGATCAGATCCTCCATCGACAAGTCAAGCTGGTCTTCGAGGATCTGGGTACGACGTTCATCGCCATACTTGTCTTTGATCTCAATCAGCTCGTCACGAATGACCTGCAGCAAGCGATCCGGATTGGAGAGGATGTCGAGCAAGTCCTTGATCAGCTCGAGAATGACTTTGTATTCGTCCAGAATCTTGTCCTGTTCCAGACCGGTCAGGCGGTGCAATCGCAGATCGAGGATGGCCTGAGCCTGGATAGCGGACAAATGGTAGCCATCGTCCTTTAAGCCGTACTGCTGCTCCAACTCATCCGGACGGGACGAATCGGCGCCGGTGCGACTGATCATCTCGAGTACGGCGCCGGGCTGCCATACCCGGGTGATCAACTGAGATTTAGCTTCCGCTGGATTGGCCGATTGCTTGATCAGCCCGATCACCTGGTCGATGTTGGCCAGCGCCACGGCGAGCCCTTCCAACACATGGGCGCGGTTGCGGGCCTTGCGCAATTCATAAATGGTGCGCCGGGTGACCACCTCGCGTCGGTGGCGAATAAAAGCATGCAGAATCTGCTTCAGGTTCAGTACCTGCGGCTGACCATCGACCAGCGCCACCATGTTGATACCAAACACGGACTGCATCGCAGTCAGCTTGTACAGATTATTCAGAACCACTTCGCCGACTTCGCCGCGCCGCAGTTCAATCACGATACGCATGCCATCCTTGTCGGACTCGTCACGCAACTCGGTGATACCTTCGATGCGCTTCTCTTTGACCAGCTCGGCAATGCGCTCGATCAGGCGCGCCTTATTGACCTGGTAGGGTATCTCGGTGACGATGATGGTTTCTTTGCCGGTTTTTTCATGGGCGACGATCTCCGCTTTGGAGCGCATATAGATACGGCCCCTGCCGGTGCGATAGGCTTCGTGTATACCCTTGGTGCCATTGATCAATGCAGCCGTCGGCAGATCAGGCCCCGGCAGATGCTGCATCAAACCGGCAATCGAAATCTCCGGATCATCGATCAGCGCCAAACAGGCATCGATCACCTCGGCAAGATTATGCGGCGGTATGTTAGTCGCCATACCGACCGCAATACCCGAGGAACCGTTGACCAGCAGTTCGGGTACGCGCGTCGGCATCACCGAGGGCTCGGACTCAGAGCCATCGTAGTTGTCGACGAAATCAACGGTCTCTTTGTCCAGATCGGCGAGCAAGTCATGCGCAATCTTGGCCATACGCACTTCGGTATAACGCATGGCGGCCGGCGCATCACCGTCGACCGAACCGAAGTTACCCTGACCATCGACCAGCATATAACGCATCGAGAACGGTTGCGCCATGCGCACGATGGTGTCATAAACTGCGGTATCGCCGTGTGGATGATACTTACCAATGACATCCCCGACCACACGCGCGGATTTCTTGTAGGCTTTGTTCCAGTCGTTGCCGAGCTGGCTCATTGCATACAATACCCGTCGATGAACCGGTTTGAGGCCATCACGCACATCCGGAAGCGCGCGACCGACGATCACGCTCATCGCGTAGTCCAGATAGGACTGACGCATTTCATCTTCAAGATTGACTGGGGAAATTTCTTTTGCGAATTCAGCCATTTAGGCGATGTGTTCCGTAACTGTAAGGCGACTTAGCGCAGTTGATAAGCGGCGCATATTAGCATGTTTTTAGGCACTGCTACACGCTGTTATGTATGCAGACGTAATAATAAAGGTATTGACCGGATTTAATGCGGGTTACACGGCTGCGCTCGATGTGGTCGAAGGATTACAAGCGTCATTTTTTTGACGGCGGAACTGGTGCCCCTGGTGCAAACAGAAGCCCAGCCATTTATACAGAAAGCGGTTCAATTTCCATTTTTCCACTTTGGCATCGGCAGGCAAGTGATCCAGCTTCTGCCTGCCGTGCTGCAGATGACCGGAGAGCACCTCGATCAAACGGGCGTCATGGTAGACCCGTAGTCTGAGATCGGGTTCGGCATACAGACAACCGTCCTCGGTAAAATGGTAGGTCATACGCAATGTCGTGGTAAATCGGGAACGCTCGAGTACCGAGATATGCAAGCCCATACAGCCGTCGATGCGCGAATAGGCATCTTGTTCAAGCGCATCCAGGTCCGGTACGAGCTTCTTGAATCGCAAAAAATTATTCTCATACAGATC
The DNA here is from genome assembly GCA_013042055.1 of Gammaproteobacteria bacterium. Classification (GTDB taxonomy): domain Bacteria; phylum Pseudomonadota; class Gammaproteobacteria; order SZUA-229; family SZUA-229; genus JABDQW01. Next base: position 17,669 of record JABDQW010000159.1, read on the forward strand.
CATCAGACTAACGAAACCCCGCGGCTCGACGTCTTCACACCCATAATTTTCTTTGATCTTCATAGTCCGAATACTAACAGGATTTTTCTGAGGCTTGCACCTGGTTCGTCAGCTAGCCGGTATTTCTCACCAATAATGTGCACGCTCTGATGCTTGTGTAGTCTGCGCCGTGCGCACCAGCATTGAGTCTCGACAAGCGCCTTGCGCACCGAATTCGGGAGCATGTGGCGTATACCTCCTCTGCAGTCGCATTCTTTGGTGCGCACGGCGCACTCTACCTTGGCCAGACAGATCGCTTCAGTCCTCCCCTGAACCCCTCACCAGATATCCAAAACGGGGACTGATTCCCCTGATTTCGATAGGGTAAAATCGCGCCATCGAATTCAGCTACAGGGTCAAGTCGTGTCAGAAACAGAAGAAACCGTCCGTGAAATACGTATCAATCCAATCGTGCCGAGCGAATCGGTGCTGGTCGCGACAGCTCGTGGCATGAGGCCGCGCGATGCTGAGGAACGCATCGATCGCGGGGCCGAAGCCCACGTCGCTCGCTGCCCATTTTGTACTGGCAACGAAGATAAAACACCGCCGACCATTCTCGCCGTACCCGATGAAGCACACTGGGAAATCCGCATCGTCGAGAACCTTTACCCGGTACTGGGCGACGATCGCGCGGATTCGGGCATCAATTTCGGCCTGCAGCAGGCGATCGAAGGCTATGGCCGCCACGAGGTTATAATCGACCACAACAATCACGGTATCGCCATTCATGAAATGGACGTGGCGCACCTGAGCATCCTGTTCCAGACCTACCGTGCGCGCATGAAGCAACTCTACGAATCCGACGAGCGCCTGCGATATGTACTGATATTCAAGAATTTTGGTGCCGCGGCCGGCGCCAGCATCAAACATACGCACAGCCAAATTATCGCCATGCCGGTGGTTCCGGAAAACGTATACAACGAGATCACACACAGCCGCAATTACTACCAGAAGCACCATCAGTGCATCTTCTGCGCGATGATCGACGAAGCGCTGACCTTTGAGGCGACGATCTACGACCGGAATTCAGGCGAAATCCGCCGGCGTATCGATGTCGGCCAGTACGTCGTCGAGCGAGGCAAAAAATTTATCGCGATCAAACCATTTGCCAGCCGCTACGAGTGGGAAGTCCATATCCTGCCGCTGCAGCACCAGAGCGACTTCATCAACGCGACCGATGACGATATGGCAGACTTCGCTTCTGTGCTGAAACGAACCATGGGCCGTCTCGACCATGTGATTGGCGGGGCACAATATAACTTCTTCTTGCATTCTCAACCGCACGGAGAAACCTGTGCTGATTGTCCACCCAGCTATCACTGGCATTTGGAAATTTGTCCACGCACCAGTATTCCGACCGGCTTCGAACTCGGATCGGGCCTGTTCGTCAGCACCATCAGCCCCGAGGATGCTGCCGCGCAACTGCGCGCCGTGGCGCTGGACTGAGTGCTATAATCCCTTATTCAAACGTCAAAAAAAGATCAATCCAATGGGAAGAACCGACTCCATGCCCGAGGCCCACGGCCTCAACAAACTGATACGGCCGCTTCGCTACCACGAGGCCTCTCGGCAATGGTTCGCGGTTCTATTTGTACCCCTGGTCAGCTTTTTTGGCCAGCCGAGCCAGGAATTAGTCGTCGCCGGCAGCATCGTTGCAGTCATCGGTGCCCTGATCCGTTTGTGGGCTTCCGGGCATGTGAAGAAGAACCTGGTCCTCGCCACTGATGGCCCTTACGCTTATGTGCGACACCCATTGTACGTCGGCAATATCCTGATCCTGCTCGGCTTCTCCATCGCCGCCAACTTGTGGTGGGCTTACGCATTAATGGCGTTTTTACTGCTATTTTACTACCCACCTGCTATATCTTATGAAGACGCCAAGTTGAACAAGCTATTCGGCGAACACTGGCAGAACTGGAGCCGAAACATACACGCACTTATTCCAACATTCAGCAACAAAGCCGGCCCGACAAGCAGTGAGTGGTCGTTCAAACAGAGCCTGTTGAAAAATGGTGAACCCATTATCGTCCTCTATCTGATCGGCTGCATGTATTTTCTGGTGACCAAGCTATAACCTGATCAAAGCGATATGGAAAACCTCGATGAAGCAGTACTGAAACAGTGGATAGAGGAAAGCCTGGCGACCGGTTCTCATGTCCTCGCTGCCGGCTACCAAGGCCAGACCCTGGTTTACGAGGGCGAACACAACCACGTTGTGATCAAGACGCCGCACGGTAAGGGTCTGGCACGCAGGTTTCACAAAAAGATGCTCCGACACGAGTACGCGGTCTACCAACAGCTCGGTGACTTCGACGGCGCACCTACCTGTTACGGTCTGATAGACAATCAGTATTTGGTACTGGAGTATGTCGATGGCAGAACCATACGCACCAAACGTCCACTGGACGAAGATGAATTCCACCGCAAGCTGTTCAGCCACATCCGGACAATGCACGCGAGAAACGTCGCGCACATGGACCTGAAACGCAAGGACAATTTACTGGTGCGCGGCAATGAAATGCCTTGCATTCTCGATTTTGGCGCCGCCGTGATCAAGAAGAAAGGCTTTCATCCGTTCAACCAGTACCGCTTCAGGCTCGGCAAACAGTTTGACTACAACGCCTGGATCAAGCACAAATACCATAACCGCATGAGAGACATCTCGATGTTTGACCGCAAATACTACAAGCCCACCTGGGTCGAATTGATTGCCGGCACAATCAAGGGCCTCTACGCAGACTGACTCACAGCTCACCCCGCTACACGCCAATTGCCACAAGCAAGCGTCAGCCAATGCCCGGACCCGGACGGATGACTGATTTTATTCGTATAGCACAATGCGTTAAACTAAGGATATAAAACAAAACAACAAAAACTGATATCCCCAATGAAAGCAGCAACATCAATCATTGCCCTCGCCTGTTTTTTCGTACCCGCCGCAGATGCTGATATCGTAATTGAATTCAAGAACCAGGGTAACGAATCGCAGTTCCTGACTAACGGCAAAATGGCCCGTATCAACACACGGGGCACTGACGATTACATGCTGGTGGACTTTGACCAAAACACCATTTATAGCATTACACCCGAGCAACAACAGGTCATCAACATCAGCGATTCATTACCCGCAACCGGTGGATTGTCTCCGCCGCCGATCAAGTTAAAGCTTACACTGCTGGACAAAGGCCCAACCATCGCGGGTTATCCGACAACGCAATACCGGTTGTCGGCCAACGGCGTATACTGTGGATCCATCTATGCATCCAAAGAGGCGCTCAGCGGCAGCGCCATAGAAAACATGTTCGATACGCTGAAAACGATAGCGAATAATCATATGCAAGCACTTGGCGGTTTTGCCGCATTGATTCCGGTGTGTCAACTGGCACAGATGGAGTTAGCGAATAAACTAGAAGACATTGGTGCGCCGATGCGCATGACCAATGAAGATGGTGACATCGACAGCGAGATCACGAAGATTCTGATTGATGCCGCAGTTGAACCCGATCAATATGCACTATCAACAAGCAATCAACTGACTCCAACGGCTCAACAAAATAAAAGCGCGCAAAGCCAAAGCCAGCAACAAGCAGACGAACAACAAGTTTCCGACAAACGCCGCAGCCCGCGCACCAGGCAACCATACAGCCACATACCGCCAGAGGCCACGATCTATACGCGGCGATATCAGGAAATGATGCGATACAG
>JABDQW010000160.1 GCA_013042055.1 Gammaproteobacteria bacterium
AGACTGATTAATAGAAAGTATAAAAAAAATCAATGATCAGAATAGAATAAGAGGGCAGGAACGGAAGTAAAAATGTAATGGGACTTTAATGGAAAACTACCCTTTATGTTTTGCCATGTTTTCCTACTCAATCATGAAATATCGGATCATGCCTTGCATACCGCGTACTAGTTCGCCCAGCGCAAACCACGGCTGTATAAGCATATACCTATGAAATACAAATGTAATTCGTTCTTAAAGCATCATTTCTAGTATTGGAATCATGAGTCTAACAAGCGCAAGAAAAAACCTGCCTATGATCAAACGTTGATTTTTCAAGTATATTACAATGCTCCAAGCTGCTGTCGCGCCGTTTTTTTTAACGCTTTCTTCAATAGTTTCTTGGTGTTAGGCAGATTTGACTCTGAAATCTCACGCCTTTCCTGCAATCGGGCCGCGGCTTTCCGGGTTTGCGAATAAATTCTACGACCGGTTCGTTTCACTCCATTTTTTTGCTACTGTGTAACGAATTTAGAACGACTCTCTCGGCTCGGTGCGGCTCGACAGGCGCTGGGTATCCGGGCGGGGCCAACAACAAAGCGGAGTACTAAATATGAACGAAGGTCAAAAAGTCATGTCGCCCGACGGTGTCGAGTCGGAGGGCGCCCCCCATGAACGCACTGAAGCAGAGCAGGCGTCTCTCAACGACCACGAACAGGAGGCGTCCTCGTCGCACGAAAGCTCCGTGTCTGAGGATGCATCCTCAGTCAGTACGGAAATCGAGGCGACAGCCCAAGGGTTGAACGAACCAGCGGAAACGGTGATTGAGAGTTTCGATAGGGAGGAACCCACCGCCGGTGGCGCCGGGATACTGAAAAAAGCGTCCAAGGATTTCGCCGCCTACTGCGAGTCTGAGATCCATCAACGCAGAAATTCGGGGGATGCTTTCGACGAAGTGTTGTTCGAGCAAGCGGTGGAAATGACCGTGCGCAGACTGCAGACGTTAGAATCAGGGGGCGCCGCATGATTATCACGGATTTGATTGCGGAAAATATTCTCAAATATGCCAGTCTGGAGCTGAACAATCTGCCTGAGAAAGGGCTGATAGCCATCCAAGGTCTAAACGAATCGGGCAAGAGCACGATCGGAGAGACCATCTGCTTCGCGCTGTTTGGCCGAACTTTCTCTCTCAACAGTCAGGAACTCGAAAAGCTGATTCGATGGGGGGAGACCCGCTGTTCCGCAACGGTCCGTTTTCAGACCGGAGACGGTGTACACTACGAGATTGCACGGTATTTCGACCGAGATGGCAACCAGGGAGCTCGCTTGAACCGTGTTGGCGAAGAGGATCTGCCTATTACTCGCGGGGTAGAATTCGTAGACAGCGCGCTCCACGGTTTGCTGGGGTACGGCTACGACGAATTTATCGAGTCCTTCTATCTTGCACAACGCGAGATCACTACACCCCACCCACACAGCGATGCGGTTAAGGCTATGGCCGGTCTGACCTCAATGCGCATGGTGTCTGACGAATACCAGGATGAGATCGAAACGCAACAAGAGGCGATAGAAAAAATCCGGCATCAGCTCCAGACGACCGAGCAGGAACTGGCGGATCTAAACATCGAGCCCGATCGGCTCCATTCGTTGGAGCAAGAACGCGCCGAGCTGGGACAATCCGAGGCTCAGATCAAGGATCAGGCCGACCAAATCGAACAAGCTTCCACCGCCTATCAGGATGCGTTGCCCGAGATTCGAGCAGCCGAAAGTAGCCGTACCTGGGCTCGATCACTGCGATTTCTAAGCTTGATTCTGGCGGTTGCCCTGATTGGCGCCTGGGCGCTCATTGCGCACATGCCGGAGAATGAGTACGTCCAGGGATTGACCAACTTTCTTTCTCAACAGATCCCTCAATGGAGTGATGTCCATGTACCCTGGATGTTGTACGGCGGTATAGGTTTCGTGGTGCTCTTTCTGCTATTCTGGACTCGAGTATCCTCTCTTAATAAACGAGTTACTAAGCTTCAGCAGCACTCGCCGGTTTTAGCCAAAAAACTGATGGGACTGAGGTCAGTTGCTAGCCGGAATGATTCAATCCTGGGCCTCGATTCCATGCAAACGGGAGGTGAGGCGGCACGCCTGGAAGCAGTATCTATCGAGGAATCGACGATAGAACAACCACATCGCGGCGATGAAGAATCAGTGGCCGATGACAGATCTACGAAGGAACGCCTGCGTCTGGACGACCAACAGATGGCGATACTTTGCAGACGCATCGAATCCTCCGAAGCGGAACCGTCCGAGGTGCGTGATGCCGTAGGGAGAGAGCTCAATTGGATGCGGGATCGGATGAATGTCCTCGAGCAACGTATGGATGCGTTGGAACAGCCGATATGGGAAGAGAAACAACGCTTGAAAACAGCTGAGAATTTAACGCTTTCGCAACAAAGTTACGAGCAGAACGCGGGCGAATACGAACACGGGATTCAACTGCGCGAGCTAGCGAACGACTTACTCAGTGGGGCTATCCGCCAATTGTCCCGACGCTTTAATCAAGAACTGAGGGATCTGGTCGGCCACACCCTGCCGCTGTTCACGGAAGGTCGTTATGAGCATCTGCAGATCGATGACGACCTCAACGTGCGAGTGTTTTCCAGCGAAAAAAGGGATTTCATGGACCTCGAGGAGATTTCCAGCGGTACCCAACGCCAGATCATGCTGGCGGTTCGGCTGGCGCTGTCTCAAGAACTGGTAAACAGCAATGTGGAAGGTAGACAGTTCGTATTCCTGGATGAACCGTTCGCCTTTTTCGATGAGGAAAGAACGCGTAAAGCGATTCAGGTGTTACCCGAACTCAGCGACGATATTACCCAGATATGGATCGTGGCCCAGACCTTCTCAGAAGACCAGAGCTTCGATGTGCCCATCGCTTGCTCCAGGGGGGACGATCATGTGCAGGCGGGCAGCTGACGAAAAAAAGGGTCTGCACCTCGACCTTTTATAAGCCTGGTAAAAATAAAGCCCGCGTTGCGCTGGCCAATAAAATGGCCAGGCTTTGTTGGACGTTACGACAGAAGAATCAGATGTATCAATCGCGGTAATCTATACCGAGATTAATGTGTTTATCCATCGTGCAGAAAACAAAATGAATAAACGGTTAACCCGCCCTGACTTAAGCCTGGTTTGTACTCGCTTGTTTGAAACCGAATGGGTGTTTTAGGCGGTCAGGTGCGGCTCTTATTTGGGCCCGGGAATTCACAATGAAAACTCCCATCAAGAGGCGGGAGATATGTCAGCACGACCTGTTTCTTGTCGATGCCGGCGTGTGGCAGCAAATCAAGCAATCATTGCGATTTATGTGCAGTGAGGAAGCCCATTTGTTGACTTTTTTGGGCGACCATTTATGTCCATATTGCCAGGCGGGTAGGGAAAAGAGCTTCAAGGTCGTTTTATACTTGAACGAAAACGGTTATAGACCCGAAATATCAATCCGTGATAGATGTACCGGCACGTTCAATCTGATCTCATAGTATTCGCAGTAGAACTCGAATCGATCATTGATATCGATTTACAAATGGGATACAATTCCCAAATACGCACAAATGATCCCAAATCCTCGTATACAATAAAATTAACCCTACCAGGGATCTAACATGAAAAACACGTTAATCTGCGCCACTTTTATGGTGGCAGTGAATAGTTCTGCGCTCGCATTTGAACTAACTGATTTAGGTGCCAATATAGAACCTGGCGCGATAAATAATGCGGTTGTCGCAATGGCTGACAATCTTTGTCGTCCAACGGCACCACTGAAAAACTGGACGCCGACAAACTCAATTGACACCAGTCAATCAATTGCTTTTTAAATGAGAACACGCTGTCAGTACGTCCACGCGCCCAGACCAGTGAGTTGCTAGTATTCATCGTTACCACACTTGATCAGGCCTTTTGTCTGTGATGTTCATCGGTTGTAAAGCAAAAATAACGTATAGATTTCCAACTGACAGATACGGGCAAATGGATTTACTTTTTTCTTGTGCCAAAGCTGCTGACAAACATGTCAAGAATAACACTCATTGCCCTGTATATTGATGGACCCTGTCCTCTAGCCCGCATATCTCACCAGAATCACGGGAGCAGGTGCAGGACAGAGAATGAAATAACGATCGGATAGTCGTGACGGCTGAAACGACGTGGTTATATCGAACCAGACAATCGAGCGCAACGTTCGGCGCGTACAGAGGCCAACACCCCCTTCTTTTGATATGAATTCTCGACAGCTCGACGCGAACTCGGTGGATACTAGTGCAAACGACTCTAAATAAACAGCGAATAACAGAAGATAGCGAAGTTCTCGGCGAGCATCCATCGCGCGCCCTGTATGTGTCTCCGATGCAAAGCGTTGTTAGCGCATCCGCTGGCCCTATCGACGAAACTATCCGGATAAGGGATCGACATCAGTTCGAAATCAAGCTGCACTATCCAACTAGCCGGGAAAGTGCAGCTGCAGCCTACGATCTTGAGTGCTACATTTTCGTGCCACACGGCTTGGGGATGAATCGCACAAATTATTCGAAGGCCAGATTCTACGACGACCTGCAAACGCATATTCGATTCAAGATTCCGTCGGTCCCGCTGACGGCAATCGTCAGTGGGCAGGATAGCCCGCTAGACAAACTGGAAGCAAGCGCTGCTCCATTGCTGGAAAACAAAAAGCGTGCGAATGTCGGTTCTTTCGAATACAGGCTCAAGCTTTTTTGCTGCATCCTGCAGAGTTCACTCAGAGATGTTATAGCCTTTATCGGCGACAACACGGATGTGGACGACCGTAGACGGCTGGTGCAACAATACCTTGACGCCACTGCGGAGATCCTTGCCGCATACCGGTCACTGCGATCGACGATTTTTCTGTCAGCTGTACCACGCCGAGCATGTGACATATACGCCTTTGGCGATGAATACATCAGTCTGCTTGTCGAGCGCAATTCCTACGATCTCCTTGAACTCCTGCGTAAAGCCAATGCCTCGGTGCTACCGACGAGCCAGCGAAAGACCATGGAGCTAATTACGCACGAACTGCGTTACCGGGAAAGTCAGCGATATCCTTCTATCCCTACCGATGAAAACGACAACGAACAACTGATTTTTCGACGCAACGTCCTCAAAAAATACATGCATAACGTGCTCTTTCTTGATACCAGAACCCAACGTGAAGGCAAAGTAATCGAACACGGACTGTTTGGCGTCGCCGCCGGCATCTCGATGCTGTTTGCGACCGTTGTCCTGTTTCTGTCACAGTCAATATACGGTCCACTAACACTGCCGGTGTTCCTGGCGCTAGTTGTCGGCTATATGTTCAAGGATCGGATCAAGGAGATGCTGCGTATATACTTCTCACGCAAGGTGTCGAGTATGTTGTTCGATCACAAAACGCGCATCTACAGCAATCCTCATCAGCCGATCGGCCATTGCCGTGAAAGCTTCGACTTCGTCGACGAGGCCAAGCTAACGGATCGCATCATAGAGATCAGAGACAGGACCCATATAGCTGAAATTGAAAGCGACCGGGCGAGCGAGGATGTTCTTCGTTACCGCAAACGAATTAAGTTGTCCTGTCGGGCAATCTCGGCGGCTTATTTCGATATCGATACCAAGGGTATCACTGACATCATACGATTCAACGTGGCCGAGTTTACTCGTCGTATGGGAAATTCGAGTAAGGAATTGTTTGTCATGGGACATGACGACTACCGCAGGGTAAAGGCTGAGCGGGTCTATCACCTCAACATGGTGTTACGCTACGGAGGCGATGACAGTGTCCGCTACAAGCATTTCCGAATCATTCTTAACCGTCGCAAGATCAAGCGTATAGAGACGGTTTCGGTCGAGGACGGATAACCCATCTTGACGCCAGGCTGACGATGGAAGACTGTACTTTATCTGGAAAATGCCACCTTTTATACGGATGTCACAAATGTTCATGAATCATATCTTCTGGGGCATGTGCTCAGGAGTCAGCGAGTTCGGGGGCAGGCGCACGCTGCAGGCGACACGATTGAACTGGCCATTGCTGACGTGGTCGATTGGCTCATTAGTTATGATGATCGACCCGAAAAAGGTAACTTGCTGGGTAAATATATGTTAATGCGTCAGGATGTATTGATGTCAGGCCCATGTGATCCTCAGCACCGAGAGTTCAAGCATTTTCGTCTGTTCAGGAGCGATTACTCCTTTGTGCCACCAACCGGGGACGGAGTTTTCGGTAAGAAAGCTGATCGTTAAAAAGGGGCTATTTGTTTCGGTCTCTTATTATGCCTCTATTGATGGATGATTAATTTACATAATCTTGACGACGAAGCTTGAATTTTTACTCCAATTTTCCTTATTATCTTCATCTACAAGATTTTTTGAGCAGCGATACCGTGGAGAACACAATGAGATTGATGAAACTTAAAGTACTAACTGCGTCTGTCATGCTATTTATCGGCAGCCAGCCCGCCTACCTGCTGGCACAAAATAATACGGCAGGCCAGCCCACCGCGAACACTGCCGCTCCTGGCTCAACGAGCAATGCACCCGTCGCTGCACCGGCACCGCAACCGGCTTATCGAGGCAACCCGCCTCCGCGCCACTATCGCGGCTACCGCCGTGACTCATATGGCCCGTTCGGCAGCAGCGGCCCCAGCTTCAGCGGCCCGTGGGGCCGAGACCGCGGTCCTGGCTCCGGCTCCGGCTCCGGTTTCGGGTTTGGCAGCGGCAGCGACAGTGGCCCGGGCTGGGGATCAAGACGCGGTCCAAGATGGGGCTCCGGCCCGAGTTTTGGCAGTGGTGGTCCAAGCTTCAGCAGCGGACGTGGACCCCGTTACGGCGGTTGGGATGATTGGGGCCGTGAACCGAACTTCGATGCCCCATTTATGGATGATCCGTACTATGACAGAGGTCGTGGATTCAATGACCGCGGCCCGAGGTTCAGCGGTCCCGATGATTGGGACTGGGGTGGTAGCGGAATGGGAATGGGCTGGTAGCTCAAGAAACCCTCAAAAAAAGCCCCGTACGACGGGGCTTTTTTTATTTATAAAATCGAACTAATCGCTGTCGTTCTCCAACTATTTCATAAATATCGTCGTTATTGTCCTTCGCGCACTATGTTGATTGTTCAAAAAGTAATTCAAGATAATTACGGTATTGAATCAACTGCTCTGATGCCAGTTTTGGTTCATTCATCACCTTGGCGAGAATAAAGGCTCCTTCAAATGTAGTCAGTAGGTGATCGGCAACTTGATAGCTTTCTATCGGAATTCTGGGCGGGTATTGATCAGAAACCATGCCAATCAAAACAGCCAAATTATCTCGCCAATAGTGCATCATTTGTTCAACCGTCTTAATCACTCCAGACGAAATGGCACCGCTTTGGTAACAGTAGGAAGCATACAAACAGCCGGGGAATGGATCTTCAAGTTGTTCGGTCATTTCGATAAACAAACCGACAAATATGAGTAGCTGTTGTAGTGGATCCCGCGACAATTGCTGTGCCTTCGTCATGAATTCCGAGAAACGCTCCCGGTCGTCACTGGCATAACGTTCGATCAGTGCTGAGGCCAGGTCATGCTTGGATTTAAAATGGTAGAAAAAGGTACTTTTGGTGACATCCGCCTGCTCGATGACTTTTTCAACGGATGTCCCCGATAGCCCGACATTCAGAACCATCTGCTGAGCTACATCCATGATCTTGGATTTGGTGACATTACCGTCTCTGGGCATGACTGAATTCCTCCGCAGACCTAAATCGGAATAATTATTCCGTTTTTATTTTGTACCCTCAGTCAGGAAAAAACAAAAATCAGGTCATCAAACCCGTGAAGACAACCACCTAAAATCAAGTAACGTTATTGAATCAATAGGTTAACGCACTGAAAAAATAATTTATTTCGTATTGAAGCCCTAAATATCAACTAGCTCTGATTAATTCCATCCAGGAATTATCAGAGCACGATTTTCTACGAGCTCGTCAATCTCGGAAAACGAGAATGGCTTCTCAACCACAGCTTCCACGTCAAGAGCCACCATGCGTTCCGACTCCTCTGCAAGCAGCTCGGTAGAGCCCGTGATCATGATCGCCCGAGTGCTGCGACTTTTTTGTCGCAGCCGTTCCATAACTTCGATTCCGTTATGTCTGGGCAAGACAAAGTTGATCAGAACCAGATCAAAGCTCTTCTGCTCACAGAAGATTTGGCCAAGATGTCCATCGAATGCCGGAACTACTCGGTGCCCACGCTCTGCGAGATGATCGGCAAGAATCATGGTAAGGATATAATCGTCGTCCAGTACGAGTATTCTCATGGGTATCCTCCTGTGTTAGTCAAGCGCCCGGGATGCCGAGGCGCCTAAGGTAGTTGATGCTAACGTCTTGCCTTCATAACGACACGCCAAAAGGAAGGGGACATGCGTCCTTCTTGTTTCGTGACAAGACGATCGGTTGCACGCACCGATCGCTGTATCTGTTCCATCGTCGTCATAACATCTGACTTAATCCACGTCTGAGTCATCATCGTCATTGTTATCTCTCGCGTCGTCGTCCCTGCGATCACCTGACATACAGTTCAAGTCAGCGAGGTCGGCACGACCGTCACAGTCGTTGTCGATGTTATCGTCGCAAATCTCCAGAGCTACAGGATTTACATTGGATTCGTTATCGTTTTAATCGACTGCGTCGAATACGCCTTCAACACGAAACCCGTCACTATCCATCATTACCAGTGTTTGCACAGGTAGCATCCACTTCGCCACTTAAAAGGCCAACGGCGTAAACATTACCGGAGCCTACAATGATCGATGCCAGGAACGCCTTGGCAGTAATGCCGATTGAATTATTTTTGTGTCGCATATGTTCTCTCCAAAGGTAGTGTTGAGATATTTAGGAGATCCTTATTTGAAGAGCATTTATTCGGTATGAGCTTTTCAACGCGCAGCAACGCCCCGCGTACGAACATAACCAAATAGATTTGTTCGCAACGGTCTCATACCGACGTAATCGCTTGACTGTATCCGGAGCGGTCTTGTGACAGTATTTTTCTAAAG
>JABDQW010000162.1 GCA_013042055.1 Gammaproteobacteria bacterium
CGGATGGTGCCACAACAGCTGTTCGATGGGCGATCGGTGACAACAGCTCGGTAGTCAGGTTTCGGACGGACTCCTGCTCGCGGCTGCAGCGGGAAAGGAAATGACCTTTGCTTTAGGCCGCTGGAGCTGAACATCGTGGTGTGTCTGGTGGGCATTCTGCAGCGTGTCTTGCAGGCCGCGTTCGCCGGCAAAAGATTCCCACATCATTCGGTATAATTTGATACACGCGGCGAAGGGGGTGGAGGCGCGTTCACGCTCCTTGTCGATACGCCATTGCAGACAACGTAGATGCTGCCGATTACGTTCTGCAGCCCTGGCGATCAATGCCTCGATCACATTCCGGCGATATTCTTCAAATGCCGCGGGATCTGTTCGGGCAAGTTCCATGGCCTGATCGAAGTCGAGAATAGTGAAGGTATTTTTTTGCATATGCCCAGTATTATGCAGATATCGTGCCTACAGAAAAAATCCTATATTATTCATTAAGATAGATAAATAAAGCTTAAAATTTAGATGATTTCATTCGGATTCTGTAAATAATATTGACAACTTGTGACGCTCTTTCCAGGGAACAGTCGGGATGAATTAAGACCTGGCTAGATATGGCCTCCTTGGATGATATTCTAGGCACGATTGAGTTAGGACCCATCAATGGAACCTATATTACACATTACCAATGGCGACAGCGCCATCCATATTATGGAACGGGCAGGCATAAGCGGGACTTTATTGCCGTGGCGGGATGTGCTTCACGACGGTCCGGTGCCGGAAGGGCTCTCGTTGAAAGAGCTTTCAAAGGTTCGCGCCAGGTTCATCGCTGGTCGAGGTTGGGGCGATCCAGCGGCGATCGAACAAGACTTCATCGACAGAGATCATGTGCTGGAGTCCAGTGAGCACTACGAAAAAGTGATCCTGTGGTTCGAGCATGATCTCTACGATCAGTTGCAACTGATACAGATACTGGACTGGTACCATCAGCATCGCCCGATCAAAGCTGAACTGACAATTATTTGTGTCGATCAGTACTTGGGCACGTTATCACCTGAACAGATGGCGTCGTTACAGCGATACGAGCAGATCATTACCGAAGAACAGCTCGCCTTAGCCAGCATGGCCTGGAACGCATACCGCTCGGCGACACCAGAGCCCTGGTATGACTTGCTGCGGGTGGATACGACGGTACTGCCCTATTTGGCGGGTGCTGTCTTCAGGCAATTAGAAGAGTATCCTGATTGCCGTACAGGTTTGACGCGCACTGCACGACAAGCATTGCAGATCATCGCGCAGGGCGAAGCGCGGCCGGGAAGAGTGTTTGGGGATTATCAAAGGACAGAGGAACGTATATTCATGGGCGATGCCAGTTTCTGGGCAATCCTGGATGAAATGACCGAGTCCAAGCCGCCGTTGATTCAGTCTTCTCCCGTTGGGGCGTTGAGCTTTCCGCTAAAGAAAGACGCGGCCTTGACGATCACAGCCGCAGGTGAAGACGTGTTGGCGGGGAAATTAGACTACTTGGGTTGTATTGAAATGGACCGGTGGATCGGCGGTGTTCATTTGACAGCTGATGCTATCTGGTGTTGGGATGGGTCGACGGCGTCATTGTCGAATGTCTCCAGCGAAATAGGCCACTGACCCGGGTGTTGCACGAGGGATTTTTAGGAGCGACTTCAGTAGCGAATTATCGATGTTCGCGACTGAAGTCACTCATACAGGCTAAAGAAATCCTCTGCGCCTCAGCGTCTCTGCGGTGATAAAGAAATCTTCTGACATTCTGACGCCATCGACGAGTTACGCTTCATATACGAATACGAGGGCCGAAACGATCTTGTGGCATGTGACTCAAAGATGTAAAAGATCTGCGCCTACTGCTGCTCTGTTGTTTCGAATTCTTTCAGGTATTCGTCATAACCTTCCTCAACCAGCTTTTCCTTGGGTATGAAACGCAGCGATGCCGAATTGATACAATAGCGAAGACCCGTGGGCTCGGGGCCGTCGGTGAACACGTGCCCCAGATGTGAGTCCGCGTTTCGGCTCCTGAGTTCGGTTCGTTTGAAAATCAGGTGATAGTCGTCACGGGTAACGATGTTGTTATCATCGATGGCCCTGTAAAAACTGGGCCAGCCGGTGCCTGATTTGTATTTGTCTCGGGACGAAAACAGTGGCTCGCCACTGACGATGTCTACATAAATACCGTCGCGTTTCTCGTCCCAGAATTCATTCTCGAACGGTGGCTCAGTGTCGTCCTGTTGCGTGACGGCGTACTGTAGTGGCGTCAGGCGCTGCTTCAGTTCTGCGTCAGAAGGTTTCTGAAAATCAATGTCGGCTTTGGCAGCCTTTGTTTCCGCCTGTGTGCTCGGCATCAGATAAACGATGATAAAGCTGATAGCTACCAGGCTGGCTAATGCAAGATATTTCATCTCAATCCTCTTATTCGAATCGTACCAATTTTGATAGGCCACGGCGGTAATGGTTCGCAGATCGACAAAAAATCATGGCGGGCTTTGATCATAATATGATCGCTTTGGTGTTAGCTAACACCAATTGCTCGATCACGGCTGGTTGTCAAGCGATTACACGGTTAAACTATCTCGGGTCTACACGAGATTAAGCAATGACCGATTTCCTATTAAATTATGGCCTATTCTTGGCAAAAACAGTAACGATCGTGGCCGCGTTCGTAGCGATCATGGTGCTGACGATGCTGATCGCGGGTAAAAGACATGCAGAAGCCAAAGAAACGCTCGAAGTCAAAAAGATCAATAAAAAATATCATGAGATGGCGAGGGCGATGAACGTCGCTATGTTACCCAAGGCTGAATTAAAGCATTATTTAAAAGCGGACAAGGAGCGGCTAAAAGCTGCCGGTAAAGCCACTAAGGACAAAGACAGAAGAAAGCGTATTTATGTAGTCAACTTTCACGGCGATATCCGTGCTTCGGCTGTGGCTTCATTGCGAGAGGAAATAACCGCTATTTTAACGGTCGCCAACGAAAATGATGAAGTGTTTTTACGTCTTGAAAGCGGCGGCGGTATCGTTCATGGTTACGGTCTGGCGGCTTCCCAACTCATGCGCTTAAGAGATAAGCAGATTCACCTAACCGTGTCTGTCGATAAGGTTGCGGCCAGTGGTGGTTATATGATGGCCTGCGTCGGCCATCGTATTATCGCAGCCCCGTTTTCGATCATCGGATCGATTGGCGTGATAGCACAGCTCCCCAACTTTCATAAAGTATTGAAAAATCACGATATTGAATTTGAGCAGTTCACCGCGGGGGAGTTCAAACGAACGGTAACGATGTTTGGAGAAAATACGGATGAGGCCAAGGCCAAATTTCATCAAGAGATCGAGGATATTCACGTGCTGTTCAAAGATTTTATTGTTCAACACCGACCCAGTGTTGATATCGTAGAAGTGTCGACCGGTGAAAGCTGGCCGGGAACGCGCGCGCTGGAGCGAAACCTGATCGATGACTTAAAAACCAGTGACGATTATTTACTGGAGAGCAGTCAGCACGCTGATATCTATGAAATCAAATTCACCAGTAAGAAGTCACTTCTCGAGCGAATGGGTATACAGGTTCAGCGACTCATGGATAAATGGCAATACGGCTGAGTTCGTCAGGGCGAGTTCGATAGTATGTTGATCTAGGCATGATCGGATAGATTGTTGACAAAATTTGGGCTTACTCCAATAGCTGCACGACGGGATCATAGGGTGCGCCGTGCGCACCGGAGCAGCCCGGAAAACCTAAGATAAGCGGTGCTCAGGGCATACTCTACGGTCATTGTGACGTTATCGTGACAAACTGATACCAAATAGTTATCCTTCTACCTCGTCAGTTCATATTGGGTGATCTTCGGCAGCGGTGCAAGATCGAGTCTAATTTTTTACATCTGACAATAGCCGATAGATCAAGGACGACAACACATTGATGATCCTTTGCGTTCTTCGCGTCTTAAATATTCGCTATGACTGTTTTGAGTTTCTGCTGCACCTCGTGTGCAATCGCACCCAATTCGGGATTGTCCACGGCATTCATCGAGGATATCGGATCGACAGCAAAGACTTCAGTTTGCCCGTGTTCATTCTCTCTGACCACAACATTGCAGGGAAGCATTGTACCGATGTGCTCCTCTGTTAGCAGTGCTCGATGGGCGAACTTCGGATTGCATGCTCCTAAAATAACGTACTTGGGGATATCGACGTCGATTTTTTTCTTTAGTGTGGTTTTTACATCGATCTCACTGAGCACGCCGAAGCCTTGTTTACTAAGTTCCTCAGTGGTTTTGGTAATGGCATCTTCGAAGCTTAAGTCAGTGGAGGTGCTGAAATAATAGGACATAGTTGGTTCCTCTGCAGGGTTATCATTAGCCCGGATGTTGCACGAATTGGTTGAAAACGTAAAGAAAAGGTCTCGACTTCCTGGGGTGTCAGTATAAAATCGCTATTAAAGTCATTCCCACTGTCTCCGTGCTTTAGTTTCAAGCTGGCTCAACGCGAACCGGTACATCTGGCTATGATTGAGAACCTGTGGGATGCTCGACACGAAAGTGAGAGTATGGAAGCCTGGATTGTATTCGCCAAGCAAGCATCAGAAAAATGGGCATTTTTCCTGTGTCGAAGGTGAGTATACGCTGATAATGTCAACCAGGCGCGTATGTCCGAATCTGTGACAGAAGATTCAGATAAGGCATGATGCCGTAATTGAGACAGGACGATTTTCCACCACATGGATCACAATCGATAACTATGGCCATCACAGTCTCATTAGGCAAAACCGACGACTATAACGTTCACACAACGTCACTTGATCCGGTGCTCGTCAGCGCTGAGCAAACCCGGATGCTCTATCGGCAGCTTTGGTTCGCGCTCGTTTTCACCGCGATCATTGCGCCGATTCTTTGTGCGTTTCTGTGGTCTGCAGTCGATCATGCGGTGATTCTCATGTGGCTGTCGATAGTGGTCGTCGTCTCCAGCGGACGGCTTATATTGGGCTTACGCTATCAATACATCAATCCAGCAGCTGCTGAAGCTGAACACTGGTACAGGTGGTTCCTTATCGGAACGGCACTTGCCGGCTCAGCCTGGGGCAGCGCAGGTGTGTTGCTGTTTCCTGAGGATTCGCTTCAGCATCTGGTTTTCCTCGGATTTGTTGTCAGTGGCATGGCTGCCGGCGCTGTCAACACGCAAAGCTATGCCTGGACCCCGATACTCGTCTTTCTGCTGTTGTGTATTTTACCCTTTGCGCTGCGTCTTTTTCTCGAGGCCACGCCTTTGGGCTATGCCATGGCGACAATGGCACTGCTGTATTTATTGGGATTGAGTATGGTTGCGCGACGAGCTTACACCAACAATTTACAAAACGTCGTGTTACGCCTCGAGGCGACTCGACGTGAGGAGGCTATCAATCATTTCAAACTGACTCTGGATCAAATACACGATTGCGTCTTCATGATCGATCCTGACTCGTTGCGCTGCCTGTACGTAAATCGGGGTGCGATACTCCAGTTGGGCTACGATCGTGATGAATTACTGCGGTTGATGCCGGTCGAAATCGACCCAGAACACAGCGAGGCCGACTACCGCGCCATGTGCACCGACCTGATCGAAAAGCGCGAGCATTCGATCACCTTCGAAACCCGCTATAAGCACAAGAGCGGGCAAGAACTCATTGTTGAGATGATCCTGCAGTACGTCAAGCCGATTGGGCACCAAGGGCGCCTGGTTGCCGTGGTACGTAATATCAGCCAGCGAAAGCAGGTGGAACAGGATCTTATCAAGGCTCGCGATGCGGCGCAGGTCGCCGCGCAGGCAAAGAGTCGATTTCTGGCGACCATGAGTCACGAGATCCGTACGCCGATGAACGGCGTACTCGGTATGGCCGAGCTGCTGTCGCATACCCCCCTGGACGCTCGTCAACAGCGTCAGGTTGAGACGATTAGAAGCTCTGCCACGCTACTGATCAATCTGATCAATGACATACTGGACTTTTCCCGGATCGATGCCGGCAAGCTCGAGCTGCGCTATGAAGCCTTTGATCTTGAGCTGGCCATAAGCGAAGTGGTGAACCTGATAGCACCGCAAATCAGAACGAAAGACTTGATCATGGACATACGTTACGCGCCGAAATTGCCACGTAACCTGGTGGGTGATGAGCACTATATCCGTCAGGTGTTAATGAATCTTGTTGGTAATGCGATTAAATTCACCGACAGCGGTCAGATTCAGATCGTCGTCAACGGCGTTGCAGATGGCACTGAGGCTTCGCTCCGTATAGAGGTCAGAGATACAGGAATTGGTATAGATGCGGGCAGTCGGGATCATCTATTCGGGCTGTTTACCCAGGCTGATGGTTCACACAGCCGAAATTTTGGTGGTACGGGCCTCGGCTTGGCCATCAGCCATGCGCTTATCAAGTTAATGGGGGGGAAAATCGGTGTTGAAAGCGAGCTCGGTGCGGGTTCTACGTTCTGGATCGAGCTGAAACTGCCTGTTGGCACCGAACCCTTTGCGATAGCCGATGGCAGGCTCGCGAACCTGGCGGCGTTGCTGGTGGGTAGTGAGTCATCTTATATGGAAACCCTGGCAATACAGCTGGCCGAACAGAGATTGGAATGCGTACGTGCTAACGATTGCCAGTTGGCCTCTGACACGCTAAGACAAGCACAGATATCGGGTCGAGCCATAGCCTTCATGTTCGTTGATGCTTACATGCCAATCGACGAGCGAGCGAGCTTGGTAAAGACGGCCAAGCAGCGTTTTGTTGACACGGCGTTGTTTTTGTTGATGCCGCTTGGCCATGATTTTAGCTTTGATGAAAACGACGATGCCGTAGCCAATCTGGTTGTGCCGACGACGCGAAGTGCACTCGCCAAGACGCTGGTCAGGCAACTCAAACAGGCGACGCTTGCGCAGGCATTGGAATCAGATGCCGAATCATCGTCTACTACAACGGCTTCAGCCTGCTGCGGTCGAATACTAATGGCAGAAGATAATCTAGTGAATAGGGAAGTTGCTATCGATATGTTGGAGGAACTGGGTTTTGAGGTCGTGACCGCTGAGAATGGACAACAGGCGATCGCGCAGTACCACGCCACCAAGCCAGATCTGGTATTGATGGATGGGCAGATGCCAAAAATCGATGGCTATGAAGCGACTCGCCGCTTGCGACGTGACGAGCAAGAAAGCGGAACCCATGTTCCAATCGTTGCAATGACCGCTCATGCGTTCCCTGAAGACCGGAGAAAGTGCATGAGTTCGGGTATGGATGACTACCTAGCCAAGCCGTTCACGATAGAAAATTTAAATGAGGTTCTCTGTCGTTGGCTGAAAACTAAAGAGCATGGTTAGCCCGGTTTTGCCGGGGGCCTGTTAATACTATGCGGATACCCAGCGTTGGCTCTCCAATGAGGCCAGGCAAGGCGCGCAGAGCGCAGTTTGTTCGGCACATCCCTATGCCTCACCCCTGCGGGGCTTGCGCGCAAAAACGCTCCATGCGTTTTTGTGGTTGTTCCAAATAAGCGATGCGCAACGCTGTATGGGCTCATTGGAGAGCCAACCCGGAGGGGCGGAGCCATTTTTCCGCATGACCGCGTTGCACTTTCGCTTATGTACGCCAGGTACACGGCGCTCAGTGCGCCTTGTCCTGCAAAAAAATGGCCGCCGTCGATGGGTATCCGCATAGTGTTAACAGGCCCTAGTTGAACAACTGCAGTATATGGTCTTTTGCAATCTGAAATATACTTCCCTCAGCGACAGGCTCGAGCGCAACCAGCGGCGCATTCAGCATTTCCTCATCGGCAAGATTTACCCGGACTGCACCGTGCTGAGATCCCTTTTCCAGCGGCGCCACAATACTGGCATCAACATCCATGACCGCCTCCAGTTCATTATAAGAACCACGAGGTATCGTGATATAGAGATCCTGCAGCAAGCCAAGAGAGACCTTGTCACTCTCGCCTTTCCATACTCGAGATCTGTTGAGTATCTCGCCAGCTGAATACAGCTTATGGGTTTCGAAGAAACGGAAGCCATAATTCAACAGTGACTGGCTCACACTGGCTCTTGACTTTTCGCTGTCCGCACCAAGGGCAACTGAAATGAGTCGCATGTCCGCGCGCAATGCAGAGGCTACCAGGCAGTAGCCTGCGGATTCGGTGTGACCCGTTTTGATACCGTCGACGCTGTCATCACGCCAGAGTAACTTATTGCGATTGTATTGCTTGATATTGTTGTAGGTGTATAACTTTTCCTTATACCAGGCGTAATGCTCGGGAAATTCATTGATGATAGCCAGCGCCAAAGTCGCAATATCCCGCGCTGAGGTCAGATGCCCCTCTTCCGGCCAACCCGTACTGTTCAGATAATGTGTATTGTTCATACCCAGAGTCGCCGCATACTGGTTCATTAGATCCACGAATGCACGCTCCGAACCTGCAACATGCTCCGCGAGCGCTACGGTAGCATCGTTACCGGACTGGACGATCAAGCCTTTCATCAGATCATGCACACTGACTTGACTGTCAACTTCGACGTACATACGCGAACCGCCCATACGCCAGGCTTTTTCGCTGATGGTAACCATGTCGTCCATGCTCAGCCGGTCGGCCTCGAGCTCACGGTAAATAACATACGCGGTCATCATTTTGGTGATACTCGCGGGCTCCACCTGCTGGTCGGCCTCTTTTTCAGCGAGCACGTGTCCGCTATCGGCATCCACAAGAATATAGTTTTTTGCCGCGACTTTCGGTGCTGCCGGAATAGGTCCAGCTGCATTTGCCACTGATACAGCTACGGTAAAGAATAAGGCGACGATAAAAGATAGGTTGGGTGAAGGTTTGAGTAATTTCATCTGACTAGTTGTATCTGACTATTTTTGCATTGTTCAAATTGATTTCTTTCAGCTTTGCCAATACCTTTTCAGCAACGTTGTCGGTCGGCACCGGACCGATTCGTACGCGGTATATTAATCTTCCATTCTTGTTATCAACGTGGATACGAACGCTCTGGAAGTTTTTCTCACGCAATTCGGCGATCATTTTCATTGCATTCTCTTCTGCAGAAAACGCCGCGATCTGCACATAGAGCTTGCCGTTCTCGTCGATATATTTCTCTTCAATCCCAGCAACGGCTTTCTCCGTCTTTCTACCAGGGCCAAGCGTGAGCGCGCGGACTTCCACCGGTGCCGTTCCAGTCGCTACAACACCGAGCTTGGTCGCAGCCGCGTAAGAAAGATCAATGATGCGGCCATCATGAAACGGGCCTCTGTCATTGACCTTGACCACAGCCTTTCGACCGTTTGCCAGATTCTTGACTTCGACATAGGTCGGCAGCGGAAGGGTCTTGTGCGCGGCAGTCATTGCATACATATTGTAGGTCTCACCGCTGGATGCGCGCTGCCCATGAAACTTGGTACCGTACCAGGATGCATGACCTTTCTGCTTGAAGCCTTTGCTACCATCCATCACGTAGTAGCGCTTGCCGAATACTTCATAGGACGGGGGGTTACCATATTTGCTCCGTGCCTCTTCCCTGGGCACGGCATCGGGGATTTCATCCCATTTCTTGCTAAAGCCATCCGGCGCACCGTCCTTAACACTACAGGACGTCATCATCGTTGATAACAGAATTAGTCTGAGAAGAGAACGAGTTGAGTCTTCAACATGCATCATTTCTGTGCATCAAATTCCCGGCTCAATTGATAAACAGCCATAGCATATAGTGCACTGTGATTGTAGCGCGTTATTACATAAAAATTATCTAAGCCGAGCCAATACTCTTTGCCGTTGTCGCCGTTGAGCGTAACAACGGTAGCTTTTAGTTTATTGTCCAGTTTAGTCTCGGGCTGTAACCCAACTTTGACAAGGTCCGAGACACGCGTATGCGGCTTCAGTTTGTTTCTTGTCTCTTCGACATGCCCCTCGAGGCGGGCCCGGATCACCACCTGATCGCCGGGTTTCCAGCCATGTACCTTGAAGTAATTCGCGACGCTACCAATCGCATCAGCCGTGTTATTCCACAAGTCGCGTTTACCATCGCCATCGAAATCAATTGCATAGTGGCGGTAACTGCTGGAAATGAATTGTGGCATACCCATAGCCCCAGCATAAGATCCACGTATTGCTCGCACGTCCACTTTCTCGTCGCGTGTCAACAATAAAAACTGCTCAAGTTCACTGCGAAAGAAACGGGCTCGCGGAGGGTAATCAAATCCTAGTGTAACCAGAGAATCAAAAACTTGTATTTTTCCGCTTAGACGGCCATAGTAAGTCTCAACACCAATAATCGCAGTAATGATTTCGGCGGGAACACCGAACTCTTTTTCGGCTCGCTGCAATAATTTACGATTGTCGTCGAGGAACTGATTGCCTCCATCGATGCGCTTTTTGGTAACGAATATCGGCCTGTAGTCCTTCCAAGTGAGCACTCTTTCAGCCGGTTTCGCAATCGCCTTGAGCACGCCTTCCAGTTTATTCGCGGATGCGAATTTCGATTCCAAGTCGTCTCGATCAAATCCATGTTTATCGACCATATCGTCGATAAACTGTTGAACATCATCGCGTTGACTGTAATCGGCATACACGTGCAATGAAACTAACAGCAGGGATACTGCGATGAAAAGCTTAAATCGATTCATGACTTCTTTAATTATTTTTGATCATTTTTATTTGGACAACAATCTTTTATGTGAGTTTATCGACATCAACATACCAAAACCTGCCATCAAGGTAACCAGTGAGGTTCCGCCATAACTAACCAAAGGCAATGGCACGCCGACCACCGGCAATATACCCGAAACCATACCGACATTGACGAATAGGTAGACAAAAAATGTCATGCTCAAGCTTCCTGCCAGTAAGCGGCTGAAATTATCTTGAGCATGGTCGGCTATATACAGCCCTCGCCAGATGATAAAGGCGTATAACAATAGCAATACGGCGGCGCCCATCATACCAAATTCTTCGGCAAACACTGCGAAAATAAAATCCGTTGAGCGCTCAGGTAAAAAATCGAGCTGTGACTGGGTACCATTCAGCCAGCCTTTACCGTATAAACCACCGGAGCCGATCGCAATTTTTGACTGGATAATATGATAGCCCGCCCCCAACGGGTCGCTTTCCGGATCGAGCAGGGTCAGCACGCGCTGCCGTTGATAGTCGTGCATCATGCGCCATAGCAATGGTATGAAGGCCAATAACGCCAGACCGGTTCCAATCAATACACGCCAGCGAATTCCCGAGAAAAACACGACGAAAAAACCCGCTGCCGCCACAAGCAGGGCAGTCCCCAGATCAGGTTGCATTGCAATCATGATCGTTGGCACCAGAACCAGGATGATGGAAATCACCAGCGAACGCAGTCCGGGCGGTAGCGGACGTTCTGACAGATACCAGGCCAACATCAAGGGTGTCGCCAGTTTCATTATTTCCGACGGCTGAAATCGTACACCGATTTTGAGCCAGCGTTGCGCTCCTTTGCCTACCTCGCCGGCAAAAAACACCATCAACAGCAGGATGACGCCGACGACGAACACCCACGGGGTCCATAAATACAATTGTTGTGGTGAAATTTGCGCCATCACCAGCATTACCAGAAAGGCAATCGACAGTCTGACGATCTGTTTCTGCATCAGCTCGGCTGACTGATCACCTGCACTGTATAAAATACCCAGACCTGCCAGTGTCAGCATCAACAAGCCAAGCAACAACACCGGATCGATCCGGACAATCTGCAACATACGGCTAAAACGGCCCTGGTAGGCCGTATCAAACTGATACTTATTTGGCATCGGCTTTCAATAAATATTTATCCATGATTTTCTTGGCAATTGGCGCGACCGCACTACCATGCTCGCCGTTCTCTTCTATGATCGCCACCACTATTTCGGGATCTTCTATCGGCGCGAATGCAATGAACAAGGCGTGATCTCTTAATTTCCTGGCGACCGTTTCGGCATCGTATTCCTCGTCCTGGGCGATGCCGAAAACCTGCGCCGTCCCGGTCTTACCAGCCATTTCATAACCTTTCAACTTCCACCCGGTCGCGCGCGCTGTGCCCTTCTCGCCACGTAATACACGCCGCATAGACTCGTGCATTTGATCCCAGCGATCGTCTCTATTCAATTCAAGCCATGAAACAGGAGCTGGCTCTATCGCGATACGCTCGCCACTGGCGCTGCGCATCCCTTTCAACAGGCGGGGCTTGACACGCATGCCCCTATTCGCCAGCGTCGCCGTTGCCACAGCTAATTGTAATGGGGTTGCAAGCATATAACCCTGGCCGATGCCTGCAATCAGCGTTTCACCCGGATACCAAATCTTGTTGTGTGCACGGCGCTTCCATTCACGTGACGGCAATAGACCCGAGCGTTCACCGATCAGATCGATCCCTGTTTTATCACCAAAA
This sequence comes from Gammaproteobacteria bacterium, assembly GCA_013042055.1. GTDB lineage: Bacteria > Pseudomonadota > Gammaproteobacteria > SZUA-229 > SZUA-229 > JABDQW01. The sequence goes on from JABDQW010000162.1 coordinate 12,407, forward strand.
CCGAATTCACGCAGAAAATCATGCATGCGGTTGATACCCAGACGATGCGCCAGCTCGTAAAAATACACATCACAGGATTGCTCTATGGCGTCAGCCAGATCAACCTGACCGTGCCCCCATTTTTTCCAATCACGGTAACGATGCTCATCATCATTGGGCAAAGTATAATATCCAATACAACGTACGCTCTGCAGGTGCCCAATAACCTTCGAATCGACGCCGGCCAGACCCAAAAACGGCTTGAACGTCGAACCCGGAGGATATTGCCCAAACAATGCCCGGTTGAACAAGGGTTTGTAATCGCCCTGGCGCAGTGCATCGTAGTCCTTCACGCTGATGCCGTGCACGAACAAGTTGGGGTCATAGGTCGGCTCACTGACAAACGCAAGAACAGCCCCGGTCTTGGGCTGTATCACGATAACCGCGCCGGCAAAATCACCCAGGGCCTTCTTTGCGGTCAACTGCAACTCCATATCAAGGTTCAGCATCAGATCGTTTCCCGGTACGGGCGGAACCTTGTCTATAACACGTAGGATACGGCCCTCAGCATTAACCTCGACATTCTGTTGGCCGACGGTGCCGTGGAGTTGATCCTCATAGTACTTTTCCAGGCCGGTCTTACCGATGTGCGAGCTACCTCGGTAGTTACTCACGTCGATAGAATTAAGCTCCTTCTCGCTGATACGCCCAACATAACCGACCGCGTGTACCGCAGTCGTACCCTGGGGATAGTACCTGCTCAAACGCGCCGCGATATCGACGCCAGGGAACCGATGACGGTTGACCGCCAGACGAGCGACCTCTTCCTCGCTGAGCCGGGTTCTCAATGAGATGCTTTCAAATGGCCGATGTGTGCGTAAAGCTGTTCGGAACTGCTCGATATTATCATCACTAATCGTGACGACGTCGCCCAGATTCTGCAGTGTGGCGTCCAGATCTTCGACTTGCTCGGGGATTAATTCAAGATGATAAGTCGGGCGGTTTTCAGCGAGTACGAGACCGTTGCGGTCATAGATCAGGCCTCTGTTTGGCGGCAAGGCCATCAGACGAACCCGGTTCTCTTTTGATAAGCCGGCAAAATGCGCATATTCGACAATTTGCAGCTGACCCAGCCTGGCCAGCAAGCCACTCATCAACATAAAGCAGACCAGGCCCGCCACAATGGCCCGCGCTTTAAACACCCTGGAAACGATCGAGTGGTCTGTTACAACCGATCTACGCACAACACGATCCCGTTTGCATCAATTGATACATAACTGTTGGGTAAAAACTCATTCGCCGATTGCATGCATAATTTGTTATTGTCGAGCAAGCAGACGAATCCGTGTTCAGAAAAGGAATTTCGTCCCAGCACTGCCGGCAGCGGCTGCCCTGAAAGTGTTAAAAACCGGGCTACGTGAACGCCTGTCGGGTGACAGCCAGAATGACGAACCTGGGTAAACCGTTGACACAGCGACGCTAGCGTGTTTGTGAAATAATTAGGACAATCCACAACAGGGTTAAATTCATTAATTTGCTGTAACGGATTGTAATAATTTGTCGTTATTGTTGAATATACTATCTATATAGATATTGATACCGGAGGCGCCGTCGTGCAACCGCTAGAACGTTGCCGATGTGCGCACGTTTCCGTCGACACATCTGGACTCAGTATAAATTACGAGAGGATCGTATCGACTATAGAAACCACCATGCTGGATTTATCGGTTCGGCTCGAAAATCGCTGAACAATCGAAAGAATCCACGAAGTTTCTGATCAACTGGCCCTAGGGAGTACATGAATGAGATTGGTTTTGATCGGAGCCCCGGGCTCTGGCAAAGGTACACAAGCAAAATTCCTGACCGAGAAGTATAACATCCCTCAAATATCGACCGGGGACCTGCTGCGTGCTGCCGTTGCTGCAAAGACGCCGCTGGGGCGGCAGGCGAAAGCCGTAATGGATGCTGGCCAACTGGTACCCAATGATATCGTTATTGGCATGATCCGTGAGCGTATTATGCGCCCCGATGCCGAAAACGGTTTCATTTTGGATGGATACCCGCGCAATCTGGAACAGGCAGAAGCACTGGATGTCCTGCTTATCAGCCTCGGCAGACCGATCGACGCCATATTGCAGATCAACGTCGATTTTGACCTGCTGATGCAGCGCATGGTCGGGCGCCTGACCTGCCTTTCGTGCGGCGCGCTTTTCAACTCATTCACTAATCCGCCCGCGATCGATTCCCAATGCGATCTTTGTGGGGGCAGCCTGCATCATCGTTCCGATGATAACGAAGAAACCATCGATCGACGTCTGCGCGTCTACGAAACTCACACCCAACCCGTGTTGCACTACTATAACAACAAAGGCAACCTCCACGTTATTGACGGCCAAGGCACGGTAGAAGAAATTAAAAAACGCATCAAATCGGCCTTGAGGGGCATGCGCTCCTCACGCATCAAGCTACAACCGATCACACAGCAGCCAACTGCACGCCCCATCAATGCCAAACCTGAAGTCATACGCACCCAGGTCGATGATCGGCACAAAACACAATTAAAGCAGAAAAAGAGAGAAGCCGCTGCTGTCAACCCGGCGGTTAAGAAGCGTTCGAGTAAAACAAAAAAAGC
>JABDQW010000171.1 GCA_013042055.1 Gammaproteobacteria bacterium
CTCGGAGAGCTCTTTGTTCAATCCATCACTACACAACAGAATCGCATCACCATCGCGCAATTCGGAACTGCGCTCATCAAGCACGAGCTCATGGTTTGCCCCTACAGCCCTTGTAATGTGATTTGCGTAAGGATGTCCTTCGACCTCTTCAATACCCAGCTTACCCATGTCTACCAGTTCCTGGGCAACACTGTGGTCCTTTGTGATGCGCTGCAGCGCACCATTACGCAGGAGATAGGCTCTACTGTCTCCTGCCCATAAACACAACCACTGCCGTTTGAAGACAAGCAACACGACCACTGTGCTGCCTATGATTTGTTGAGTATCGGTCCGATCGGACTCCTGCTTGACCCGATGATGCGCCAGCTTCAGCCGGTCCCTTACATCTGCCGAGAACTCCATAATGGATGACGGCCGCTCCAGGCCACTAAATGCCTCGATAATAAGTCTGCTGGCAACGTCACCACGTGCGTGACCGCCCATTCCATCCGCCACGATCCAAAGTCCGCAATCACCTAAATCCAGGAAGGCATCCTCGTTGACCTGCCGCACCCGACCTGTGTTTGTCTTGCAACTTGACCACCAGCGATAACTCATTGATTTAGCGCCTCTTTCATCTGGAGCACAACAACCGATGTCAATCATGACCCAGGATTATTGCACTACCAATGTGATATTTAATTGTTAGATGGCTGTAGACATACTAAATTCTGGTATACATAATTAAACTGATCGTTCTGAAACATAGTACTATTTTCGTTAACAATTCACCAACATAGAATTCACTTTTGACCTACCCGCCTGTTATGCCTAACATATAAAGTCCAGGGAGAAAAATAAATGCATGAAGTTATAATATGGATAAACACCCTAATGAATCAAGGTTAACTACAACTGAAAAGGGGAGAGATCAATGACTAAAATCGTAATCAATGACCTGAATGATAGCCGTGAGATGGACAGAGAGGCGATGCGGGCCGTCACTGGGGGCCGTGCAGACTCCTTCTATCGATCCCAGAAGCCCTATTCTTCGACCCTCGAATCACAATACGACCCTCGGCAAGATCCATTCAGCTGGGCGACTGCCGGAATAACTGATCAAGCTCGCTGAATACTTTATGGACCTTTCCAAGCGTCAGGGGCCGAAAGGCCCCTGCTTTATTTGCTTATCGTTAATATCCTAACCCGCATTTCTCACCAGGATCACGGGAGCAGGCGCCGGATGGAGCCCGCGTGTCTCACCAGATGGACGAGCCCTCACTTGATCTTTGAATCCACAAAGTATTTTGCTCAGTCGGCAATACACAGGGTTATTCCACTTCTTCGCAAAATCCTTTGTGGATCCAAATCTCGGCGTGATCATCTCGCCCCCTGGTAAGACAGGCGGGCTGGTGTTCGTAAGCGCCGCTCTGGAGCGAAAAGCATAGCCATAGCTACGGTTTGAGTGAAGAGCAAGCTTACGGACACGAAGACTAGCCTGAGCCGTGATAGGCTTGCTCGAATAAGATACTGTATTTTTTATCATTTTGGTTTTACCCCAAAAGGCCGGCGAACTATCAGTCCTCGACGCCGCCTGGTGACAAATGCGGGTTTACTCCTGTCGGTCATCACCAGCATCGTCCAGTTCGGCGTTTGAATCCAGAGCGGGTTGCTCCTGCTGATAGGTCAAATAATTCATGATGTCATACACGATTAGATCGGTACCGGATTTGGTCAGCGCGGAAATAGTGTACACCGGTCCTTGCCAGGCCAGTGCCGTTATGATTTGCTGACGCCGGTCGTTCAGTTCCTCAGCGCTCAACAGGTCGGCCTTGTTCAGCACCAGCCAGCGTTGTTTGTCCGCGAGTTGTGTGCTGTAGTTGGCCAGCTCGTTTAGTATCTTTTTCGCGTCGTCGACCGGGCTACTGCCATCGAACGGGGCGATGTCGACGACGTGGAGCAACAGCCGTGTCCGCGACAGGTGTTTCAAAAACTGGATGCCCAGACCGGCGCCTGTCGATGCCCCCTCGATCAAACCGGGAATATCGGCCACGACAAAACTCTGGTTCTGGTCGACGCGGACGACGCCCAGATTCGGATACAGCGTAGTGAATGGATAATCAGCCACTTTCGGTCGCGCCGCCGATACAGCGCGGATGAACGTGGATTTGCCCGCGTTGGGCATACCCAGTAAACCGACATCGGCGAGAACTTTCAGCTCCAGGCGCAACATGCGACGCTCGCCTGGGGTGCCGGGCGTGCATTTACGCGGCGCGCGGTTGGTCGAGCTTTTGAAGCGGGTGTTGCCGAGACCGTGAAATCCGCCTTTCGCGACAAGGATCTTCTGTCCGGCCTCAGTGAGATCTCCGATCAGTTCACGGGTGTCATCGTCGTAGATCAGCGTGCCCACCGGTACTGGGATCATCAGGTCTTCACCGCTCTTGCCGGTCATCTGCCGGCCCTGACCCTTGTGACCTGATTCGGCCTGGTAGGTGCGCACGTGGCGAAAGTCAGCCAGCGTATTCAAGTTGTTGTCCCCAAGCAGATAGACGCTGCCACCATTACCGCCGTCGCCGCCATCTGGACCACCTCTGGGGATGTATTTCTCACGACGGAAATGGACCACGCCGTTGCCGCCGTCGCCCGCGATCGTCTTGATGGTTACTTCGTCAACAAATCGCATGATTATTTAGTTTTAACATCTCGATAAACGCAGAGGCCGCTGAGGCGCAAAGGCCACAAAGATAATTGTTTATTGTTGGCAGATGGTCGATGCTGGCTTAATTTATCAATCGTTCCAATTCAGTGGACTTTGAAAAAAAGCTTCATCTTTGCGATCTCTGTGCCTTTGTGAACTCCGCGTTTCTTCAGCACTGTATCTATTGAATAAAAAAGCCCCGGCGGGCGGGGCTTTTTCAAACATCGTTGAGATCGTTGCCTCAAGCCGCTTCCACGCTCACGGTTCTACGTTTTCTCGGGCCACGGACTTCGAATCTGACGCTGCCGTCTGCGGTCGCAAACAGCGTGTGGTCTCGACCCATGCCGACGTTATCACCCGCATGGAACTTGGTGCCGCGCTGGCGCACGATGATGTTGCCTGCGATAACGCGCTGACCACCGAATTTTTTTACACCCAGTCGCTTGGATTCTGACTCGCGGCCGTTACGGGTACTGCCCGCTGCTTTCTTGTGTGCCATTGATGATTCTCCTAACTGCTGATGCCGGTAATTTCGATATCAGTATAGTATTGACGGTGGCCGGTTTTCTTCTGATGGTGTTTGCGGCGTCTGAATTTTATGATCTCGACCTTATCGGCACGGCCATGAGCCTTGACGGTCGCGGTAACCTTGCCACCTTCCACGTAAGGGGTACCTATATTAATATTGTCACCATCGGCGATCATCAAAACCTTGTCGATTTCGACAGACGCGCCTTCGTCGGCAGCCAGTTTCTCAACGCGGCAGACTTCGCCTTCAGCAACCTTATATTGTTTACCACCTGTACTGACTACAGCGTACATGGCGCATTCTCCAAGTCGTTGACAGAAAAGGCGCGAATTTTACCCGCAATTGCAGTATGTGGCAAGCGCTAGCCTGTGGATTCCGGCGAAATCGCCTGCCATCGCTGCAGCTGCCACGTATATCGTTGATACCTGGCGTAATCGGCCATTGGATGTGTTTCAACGACGCCAACATAATCATGATGAGTTAAGACCGCGAACAACGCAAATAACGCAAAATTCCATACAAATTAGGTTTTTTTGCGTTATTCGCGTTATTTGCGGCCTCATAACCTTTGTCAGAAATCATCAGTGGGTGACAGGTGCGGGTTTGCGTCCAATAAATTAGCAAGCATCTACATCGCGACTCCGCGGCCATCGCTCTTTTTTTACGCCGCTTGCTTGACCATAGTCACCTGAGCCGATTAGGATGCGCAGTCTGTTCAGTATAGCTTCGTTAATTGTGTCCGAAACTCTGATTAGTTTTCACGAAATCAACGCCTTGTGCCATGCCGACATGGCCGAGGTCAATAGCGTGATTCGCCAACGGCTACAATCAGACGTGGCGCTGGTCAATCAGCTCGGCCACTATATTATCGATTCGGGTGGTAAGCGTTTCCGTCCGTTATTGGTGTTACTGTCCGCGCGTGCGCACGGCTATCAAGGGCAGTTGCACTTCACGCTTGCTGCGATCATCGAATTTATTCATACTGCAACGCTGTTGCACGACGATGTTGTGGATGAGTCTAGCTTGCGCCGCGGCAAGGAAACCGCCAATGAGCTTTTCGGCAATGCAGCCAGCGTATTGGTCGGTGATTTTCTGTACTCGCGTGCGTTTGAAATGATGGTTGATGTCAACAGCATGAAGGTGATGGACATTCTAGCCCACACCACCAATGTCATCGCTGAAGGTGAGGTCATGCAGTTGATGAATGTGCATGACGCTGACACCAGTGAACAGCGCTACATCGACGTCATCCACTGCAAGACGGCGAAATTGTTCGAGGCAGCGACCCGTCTTGGGGCGGTCCTCTCTGAAGGCGACGCACAGCAAGAACGTGCGATGGCACGGTACGGCAAGCATCTGGGCACTGCGTTTCAGTTGATCGATGACGTGCTCGATTACACGTCGAGCAGCGACGACATGGGCAAGAATGTCGGCGATGATCTAGCCGAAGGCAAGCCGACGCTGCCATTGATATACGCGATGAACAAAGGTTCGGCGGCGCAGTCACAGCTGATACGTACTGCGATCGAGCAGGGCGGTTATGACTATATCGAGCAGGTACAAGCGATCATTCATGCCACCGGTGCGTTGGATTACACGGCTTCGGTTGCCCAAAAAGAAGCGAATCTGGCGCTGGATGCACTCGATGAGTTGCAGGAGTCTGACTACAAACAGGCGCTGGTATCGTTGGCGCATCTATCGGTTGATCGCAACAACTGATAAAACAGGCTAAAATACGGTTTTCGGAGTGTAGCTCAGCTTGGTAGAGCACTACGTTCGGGACGTAGGGGTCGGAGGTTCAAATCCTCTCACTCCGACCAAACAGAACTGCACTCATAATGACCGGGGTTACTGTGGCTAAGGGCACTCTGTACATCATCTCAGCGCCTTCTGGAGCGGGTAAAACCAGTCTGGTGCAGGCGATCCTGGCCACGCTGCCGGATGTCGTGGTTTCGGTATCGCATACCACCCGTCTTCGACGAGAGGGTGAAGTGGACGCCAAGAATTACCATTTTGTCGATCAGCAGCAGTTCCAGCAGATGATCGATAATGATGATTTTCTTGAGCATGCCAATGTATTTGGTAATCGCTACGGCACATCGCGTCAGCACATTCAGCAGCAACTTCAGGACGGCAAGGATGTTATTCTCGAGATTGACTGGCAGGGCGCCAGGCAGATACGTCAGTTAATGGCTGACTGTGGGAGTATTTTCATTCTGCCGCCGTCAGTTCAGTCGTTGCGGCAGCGCTTGCGTGGCCGGGAGCAGGACAGCGAGGATGTTATCGAATCGCGTATGCGCGAAGCGGTCAGTGAGATGTCGCATTACGCTGAATTCGATTATATTGTTATAAATGATGATTTTGAGCAAGCACGCGATGAGCTGGCTGCGATTTTTATTAGCAACCGAATGCGGCTGGGGTATCAACAGCAGGTGCACGCCGATTTGCTAGTAGACTTATTAAAACTGGATACATAGAGTATCAAATTTGGAGATAGTAATGGCACGTTTAACCGTAGAAGATTGCCTGGATCATGTGGACAACCGTTTTGAACTGGTTTTGGTTGCTGCAAAGCGCGCTCGCCAATTGTCCATGGGCGCAGAACCGCTGGTTGAGATTGAAAACGACAAGCCGACCGTGCTTGCTTTGCGTGAAATCGCAGAAAACAAGATCAATAAATCGGTTTTAAATGAAGAAGTAATCCCCCAGGATGACATCGAAGCTATGATCGAAGGCGAGTTGCTGCAGAGTTCGATGTCAATGCATGATGACAACGTGGGGATCTGAGCGATAGCCATGTCGTAACGTTAATGTCAGTGGATGCCGAAACAGAAGTCGTAAAAGACAAAAAAACTTCAGATCGGTTTCTGATATCAGACCTGTGTGACCTGGTCGGCACGTATATGGACAAGGACCAGGTTAAGCAGGTCTACGATGCTTACCTTTTTGGCGCCCAGGCGCACGATGGCCAGATACGGATCTCTGGCGAACCTTATATTTACCACCCGATTGCAGTCGCAAGAATTCTTGCCCAAATGCACATGGACGTTAAGAGCATCGTTGCCAGCATTCTACACGATGTTCTCGAAGACACCGATGCCACGCGCAAGCTGATCGCACGCGAATTCGGCGATGACGTCGCCATGCTGGTCGACGGCGTCAGCAAAATGACGCACATCAAGTTCAAGAACAAGATCCAGGAACAGGCCGAAAACACGCAGAAAGTGCTGCTGGCGATGTCGCAGGATATTCGCGTTATCATGATCAAGCTCGCGGATCGGCTGCACAATATGCGAACCATCGATGCGTTACGGCCTGACAAACGTCGTCGCATCGCCAAGGAAACCCTGGAAATCTATATTCCGATCGCAAACAGGCTTGGCATCTACACGATCCGTCATGAACTCGAAGATCGGGTTCTCAAAGCCCTGCATCCGATGCGCTATCGCGTGCTCAAGGCAGCCGTCAATAAGGCCAGTGGCCACCGCAAGGAAGTGATTCGTAAGATTGACAAAGCGTTAGTGTCGAGACTGGGCCAGTTGGGCATCAACGCAGAAGTCCTGTCACGTAAAAAGCACCTGTTCAGTCTGTACAACAAAATGAAGGACAAACATCTACCCTTCAACAAGGTGTTCGATGTCTACGCGATGCGTGTTATCGTCGACAGTGTGGATGATTGTTACCGCGTTCTCGGTGCCGTGCACAATCTGTTCAAACCCATTCCCGGCCGGTTCAAGGATTATATCGCGATACCAAAGAGTAACGGTTACCAGTCCTTACATACAGTACTGTATGGCCCACACGGCATACCGATGGAAGTGCAGATACGCACCGAAGAAATGGATATTTTCGCCGAAAGCGGCATCGCCGCCCACTGGTTGTATAAATCCCCGGATGATTCCGGCATGATCAGTGCACACGCGCGCGCGCGCGACTGGCTCACTGGTATTCTAGAGATGCAGCAATCGGCCGGGGACTCGCTGGAGTTTCTAGAAAACGTCAAGGTCGATCTGTTTCACGATGAAGTGTATGTTTACACGCCCGAAGGCGACATTATCAAGTTGCCGCGCAACGCGACGCCGGTCGATTTCGCGTATGTGGTTCATACCGACATCGGTAATACTTGTGTCGCCGCCAAACTCGACCACAGCTTCGCACCGTTGAATACACCGTTATACAGTGGCCAGACTGTCGAGATCATTACGTCACCATCAGCGCGGCCCAACCCCGCCTGGCTGAACTACGTGGTCACGTCAAAGGCACGTAGCAATATCCGCAATTATCTGAAAAATCTGCAAGCCGATGAAGCCATGTCACAGGGCCGGCGATTGCTCGAACGTTGCTTGAAAGGCTTGGGTATGCGGCTGGATGACGTTCCCGAGGATTCGGTCCGGGAAACGCTCGACGAATACGGCTTTGAGACCATTGCCGATCTGCTCGAAGATGTCGGCATGGGTAATCGGCCGCCATCGCTGGTCGTGAGGCGACTGGTGCCCGAGCGCATACCTCACGGCGATTCTGATGCAATGCGTGAAATGAAAACGCGGGCGCCACTGGCGATTCACGGCACCGAAGGTATGGTGGTATCCTTTGGCAAGTGTTGCTTCCCGATTCCGGGTGATCAAATTATAGGTGTTCTCAGCAAAGGCCGAGGCATCGTGATCCATCGTGAAGGCTGCCGTAATATCGATACCGGCCGGACCCAGTCAGACAAATTCATCGATGTGAACTGGGCGAGCGATGCCAGCGGGGATTTCAGTTGCCTGATTCGTCTCGATGTGTCCAACAAACCCGGTGTTTTGGCCCGGTCAGCCACCGTCATCTCCGATGAGGGTGCGAACATAGAGAATGTGGAAGTCGCAGACCGTGATGGTCTGAGCACGACGATCTCTTACAGCATCACCGTGCACAACAGGGATCACCTGGCGTGCATCATCAGACGCTTACGTAAACTGCCCAATGTGTTATCCATTCAGCGAGTTTGATCGCTGCGATGAATGTAACATGCGGTCACGTCCGCGATCTAAAAACGACCACTAACATCAGTATCTTGAATAACGAGAAGAGCATATAAATGGCGCGTGAAATCATTTCAACAGCAAAAGCTCCGCAGGCGATTGGCACCTATTCGCAGGCGGTGAAAACCGGCAACACCGTATATCTGTCAGGGCAGATACCTTTGGTGCCTGAAACCATGCAGATGGTTAGCGGTGATATCGAACACCAGATCCGCCGCGTGTTTGATAATCTCAGTGCGGTGGCGGAAGCAGCGGGCGGTTCCCTGGCCGATGTCGCCAAGCTGAATATTTTTTTGGTAGACCTTAGTCTTTTCGCCAAAGTGAACGAAGTCATGGCGGAGTACTTCAGCGAACCCTACCCGGCACGCGCGGCGATTGGGGTAGCTTCGTTACCGAAAGACGCGGGAGTTGAAATGGATGCGGTGATGGAGTTGGGGTAGAAGTTATAAGGGGTCAGAGCCCTTTAATATGCGTTTTATCTTAAAGAAATTATAGGGAGATTTATAAGAAGCCTATAAAGGGCTCTGACCCCTTTTATCCGCCTTTTATCCCTCTTTTATCCTCTTTTATCTAAGAACTTAAATTAGATGCATGGCTAAATTCAACGACTTGGATCAACACGCATAACAGAATATGCGAAACTAAGCGCATATGACATCACCGGCATCAAAACAGACAGGATCTACTTCCGAGCAGCCATTCGAATATCAGTCGGTCGAAGTGCTCAAGGGCGTTGGGCCGAGTGTGGCGGCCAAATTGGAGAAGCTGGGAATCTTCCGAGTTCAGGATCTGTTGTTTCATTTGCCACTGCGTTACGAGGACCGTACGCGCGTGGTGCCTATGGGTTCTCTGCGGCATGGTCAGCACGCGGTAGTCGAAGGCACCATCGAACATGCAGAAGTGCGTTATGGCGGCAAACGACGGAGTGGGCGATCGTTGTTGTGCCATGTCGCTGATGGCACGGGTTCGGTGCTGTTGCGCTTTTTCTATTTCAACGCGGCTCAACAGGCCAACTTGATCAAAGGTGTGCGCCTGCGCTGTTACGGTGAGGCCAGATACGGCTATCATCAAGTGGAGATGGTGCACCCCGAATATCGTCGACTGTTCGATCAACAGGAAGCCATCGTCGAGGAGACCATGACGCCGGTGTACGCTAAAACCGAGGGCGTGCATCAGACGTTGCTGAGGAATCTGGTTGACCAAGCATTGCAAAAGCTTGGGGACGAACGCCTTCAAGAATACGTCCCTGAGGCCATCCTTAAGCAATACGGTTTTCCGGAGCTACAGCAAGCCATACAGTTGCTACACCATCCGCCACCCGAGACGTCATTGGGTTTACTCGAGCAGTGCAAACATCCAGCGCAGCAACGCATGATCTTCGAAGAGTTGCTCGCGCATCAGCTGAGTTTGGTAAAACTGCGTCAACGCGTACAGAAACAGCAGGCTGTACGATTAAGCCTAAGTGCAAAACAACGCAAACTATTTGAGGGGGCACTTGAATTTGATCTGACTCCAGCGCAGCAAACGGTTATCGATGAAATCCTTGACGACCTCGCTAAGCCAGCTCCGATGATGCGACTGCTGCAGGGTGACGTCGGTTCAGGCAAGACCGTTGTCGCCGCCTGTGCGGTATTGGCCGCGGTGGCATCCGGGAAGCAAGCGGCGATCATGGCGCCGACCGAAATTCTTGCCGAACAATTGTATGGCAACTTCTGCAACTGGTTTTCGGCCAAGCCATGTGTGTTACTGACGGGCAAGGACAAAGGGCGGCTCAGAGAGAGTAAGTTGGAGGCGATTGCAAACGCAAGCGCATCGATAGTCGTCGGTACCCACGCGTTGTTTCAGCAAGATGTCGAGTTCAAACGGCTCGCGTTGATGATCGTCGACGAGCAGCATCGCTTTGGGGTGCATCAAAGACTGGCGCTGATCGATAAAGGACGGTTCAGTGGCTATATACCGCACCAGTTGATCATGACGGCAACACCGATACCGCGAAGTCTCGCCATGACAGCTTATGCTGATCTCGACTATTCTGTTATCGATGCGCTGCCGAGTGGGCGCAAACCGGTAACAACTGTTGTCATATCTGAACAACGACGGCAGGAAGTTTTGGATCGTGTCGCCAGGGCCTGCGCCAACGGCGAGCAGGCCTACTGGGTGTGTACGCTGGTCGAAGAGTCTGAGGTATTGCAATGCCAGGCAGCCGAAGAGACAGCCCGTATCCTGCAACTGGCGTTACCGGGACTCAGCATCGGCTTGGTGCACGGGCGTATGAAGCAGGATCAGAAAAACGACGTCGTCTATCAATTCAAGCAGGGCGCCATCAAGCTTTTAGTTGCGACCACCGTGATCGAAGTAGGTGTCGATGTTCCCACGGCATCACTGATGGTAATCGAAAATGCTGAGCGCCTGGGCCTGGCTCAATTACACCAATTGCGCGGCAGGGTGGGTCGTGGCACCAAACAGAGTGCCTGTGTTTTGATTTACAGCCCGCCGCTATCTGACCGTGGAAAGCAGCGCCTTGCCGTATTGCGAGGAACCAATAGTGGTTTTGTGATTGCGCAGAAGGATCTGGAAATGCGCGGTCCAGGCGAAGTGCTGGGTACGCGGCAGACGGGTCTGATGCAAATGCACATCGCCGATATTGTCAGGGACGCGCACTGGTTGAAAGTCGTCAATACCGTATCACGCCATATCCTGCAGCAACACCCGGACAAGGTCCAACCTTTGATTCGGCGTTGGTTAGGTCATGCTGAGCGTTATGGATCTGTGTAAGTCTTGGAGCTGCGCCTGCTCCCGTGATCCTGGTGAGAAAGGCGGGTTAGAACTGGTATTTGCCATGGCCGTCGACTATCTATAGTAATAACTTTCTCGAAACAACACGCCCGATGATGGAACAAGCGCTGAACAACACCGCAATCGCAGAGCAGCTGAAGTCAGGCTATGAGTCCAAGGCCTTCACTGATCGTGTGATGCAGACCCAGGTGACACGGCTGATCGAAGGTTCGGGGTTTGGTGGATTTGTCGGTTTTTTCATGGCGATTATCTGGGTTACGCTGCTGTGGAACAAATTGCCTCACATCGTGCTCAGTGTTTGGCTCGGCTTCATGACCTTACTGTTTCTCGTGCGTACGATTATTACCTATTCCAGGGTGTACGACCCAGGCCGACAACGGGCCTATGTATATATCGCGCGCCGGTGGTATTTAGTTGCGGTGTTGATCACGGGCGCTGGTTGGGGAATCACATCGACATTGATGTTTCCTTACGACCGGCTCGAACAGGTCGTTCTTGCTTTCATCCTCGCTGGCGTGGCGGCCAGCGGTGTAACGCTGTCACATGTCGCCTGGGTCTATTCGGGTTTTGTTGGTCTTGCGCTGGTACCGTTGATGGTGCGCCTGTTTTATATTGGTGGCGAGGTCTATTATGCGCTTTCGGCCATGACCGGTTTGTTCATGCTCGTGATGATACTCGCAGTTTACCGCATGTATCTGGCATCCTCCGGTGCGCTCCGGCTCGAATATGCCAACCAGGCACTGATCGATGATCTGACACAAGCGGGCGTCAAGCTGGAGAATATGAACAAGGAATTGACCGACGAAATCGAACACGTCAAACGCATGGAGAATGAGCTCAAGCTGGCCAAGGAAAAAGCAGAAGAAATGAGCAGAGCCAAAGGTGAGTTTCTGGCGAATATGAGTCATGAGATTCGTACACCAATGAATGGAGTTATCGGTACCTTGCAGTTATTGTCGGATACTCGGCTGGAACCGACACAGAAAGATTACGTCGAAACCGCTTGCAAGTCGGCAAACTCGCTATTGGCTATACTCAACGACATACTCGATTTGTCCAAGATCGAAGCGGGCAAGTTGAATATCGAGTTGATTCCTCTTGATGTGCGCGAGATCGTCGATGAGATTGTCACCCCACACAGCATGACAGCCGAAGAGAAAGCAATCCGGATCTATGCTGACATCGATCCAGGCTTGCCAGCGGTGTTGATGGGTGATCCAACACGCATTCGCCAGGTACTTGCCAACCTGGTTTCCAACGCCCTCAAATTCACTGAAAAAGGTCATGTGCTGGTCAGGGTCAAGGTGGTCGCGCGCGACAATGACACGGTCGATGTTCGTATGGAAGTGGAAGACACCGGAATCGGCATCGAAGCGCATGTCAAAAACGAGTTGTTCAATGAATTCACCCAGGCCGACGGATCGACGACGCGAAAATACGGTGGTACCGGCTTGGGGCTGGCCATCGTCAAGCAGTTGGTCGAAATGATGCATGGCGAATTCGGTGTTGACAGCACGCCCGGCTTGGGCTCAACATTCTGGTTTCAAATCCCCCTGGACATCAGTGCAGAGCAAACGCTGCCGGCCTCCACGGATGATGTTCAAAGCTTGCCGGCTAAACTCGATGGGCACGTGTTGCTAGTGGAAGACAATCCGATCAATCAGATGATCGCGCAAAAGATGTTGGAGAAAATCGGTCTCGAATCGACAGTGGCGAGCGATGGCCAGCAAGCGCTGGATAGGCTAGCACAGGGCGCATTCGACGCTGTATTGATGGATTGTCAGATGCCTGTCATGGATGGTTTCGAAGCGACGCGGCGAATCAAGGAACAGGACGTATCACTCAAACTGCCAATTATTGCGATGACGGCAAATGTCATGGAGGGCGACCGTGACAAATGCATCGAGGCTGGGATGAACGACTATATCGGTAAACCCGTGATTGAAGCCGAGCTAAAAAAAGTCTTGTTGCGCTGGCTGAATTGAGTATTCCGGCTTATCGTTTTCGCATCCGCTGTGGTTTAACGGTATTATGCAATTTGCGCTTAGCCCGGATATTGCATGAAGGATTCGGATCGACTTCCGCCTTGGTGCAATATCCGGGTCAAGCCTCAATCTCATTATAACGTGATGGGTCATGGGCGGAACTTTTCTTCAGCATCGATGGTATCTTCGACGTCAACTGTTTTCCAGGCATGTGCCGGCTAACATACAGGCGTGGTTGTTTGATCCAGCTTCACTGACAACTCGTCTGCGTCAAAAATGTCGCACCGGCTTTCGTGTTGATGTTTTATCGCAAACCACGCAAAAGCCGCGGCTTGACGAGCGCAAGGTGCTCGGCATGGCGACAGGTAGCTCCGCCCTGATCAGGCAAGTCAGATTATGCTGTGGTGATACGTGTTGGGTCTATGCGCGTACTGTGATACCGTTCGCTACGCTGAAGGGTAAACAGCGTATCTATGCCAACCTGGGTACTCGCCCGCTAGGCGCTATGTTGTTCGCCGACCGGACCATGCAGCGTGATGAGGTCGTTATTACCTCCTTGAGCGGTCGTGACTTACCGCACGCCGTGTGCACCCCCAAAGACAGCACGGTGTGGGGGCGGCGCTCGGTTTTCAAGGTCGGTGACAAACCGCTGCTGGTCAGCGAGTATTTTCTGCCGGCGTTCTTCGAAGAATAAGATCTACATCATTGCCGTCTCGACTTTGCGTCATCCCAGCATAAAAGTATTACGGCTTTTCAGCCGCTTCGATCACACGCATCGTCTGGATAACAACGTCGGTTTGCGGGACGTCTTTGGGGAACGGTCCTTTTTTGCCTGTTGGCATCTTGGCGATTTTATCCATCACATCCATGCCCTCGACGACTTTACCGAAGACGCAATAGCCCCAGCCGCGAGCCGTTTTAGCGCTGTGATTGAGGAAGTCGTTGTCGACGGTGTTGATGAAGAATTGGTTCGTGGCCGAATGCGGATCACCGGTTCTCGCCATGGCAATGGTGCCGCGCTCGTTTTTCAGGCCATTATCCGCCTCGTTCTTGATCGCCGCGTAGGTATCCACTTTTCTGAATTCTGGTGTGAAGCCGCCGCCCTGATTCATGAACCCGGTGATAACGCGGTGAAACACAGTGCCATCGTATTTCTCGGCATTGATATAACGCAGGAAATTTTCCACGGTTGTCGGTGCTTTGTCGGGGTATAACTCAAGAATCACCGTTCCTGCTGTGGTTTCCATGCGCACCTTCGTATTGGCGGCGAACACGTTGTTGTTGAACAGTAACAGTAGCGCACATGTGAAGGCTGTAAAGAGTTTGCTCATAATGACCTCGGGCTGAAATTGGAGGCCAAATCTACCTTATTTCACGGCCCTTGTCATGGTGGACCATCAGCGGGTACTACCGCGCAGGCACACAGAACGCAAAGTATTTCCAGTGTCTTAACCGCAGAGACGCGGAGGCGCAGAGCCAAATATTTGTATTTCGTCGATAAAGACTATTTAGAACCCAAAATAGCTGTAGGAGCGACTTCAGTCGCGAATTGCAGATGTTCGCGACTGAAGTCGCCTACAAAAACATCAAACATTCTCTGCGCCTCCGCGTCTCTGCGGTAAAAAATCTAAATATATTCCTTTGCGTACTTTGCGGTGAATAAATAGGTTTTAATAGTCTTAGCCGCTGATGACGGCCTTGCGGGACAGACGGGATTTTTCGATACCCAGCGCCCGCAGGAACAGGCGAACCAACTCTTGGCTGAGTTCCTCCAGGCTGACGTCCACCAACCTGTCTTCTAGTTGCAGGTGTTTCTGTATCAAGGCCTCACGCAGCATGCCCTGGAACATCAGTCCCGCTGTCAAGATCGTGATTTCTCTGTTGGGTTGGTCATAAGACAGGCTTTCATTCAGGCTGAATTCGATGTAATCGGTGAAGCTTTTCCAGCGGTTCTGGAAGAAATCACTGGTCGCAGGATTGCGATCGAGCAGGCTGTGCAGTTCAATCCGCATCAGGTCGGGATTCTCTCGAAAACTGTTGATGTAGACCTGTGTCATACCGGTGAGGACGTCTTCGAAGCTGTTGCCGCTGTTGATCACGGTCTGGACGTAACTCTCGCGCTGTGCTGACATTTCGTGCAGCACGGCGTCATACAAAACCTGCTTGGATTTGAAATGGCGGTAGAGTATCGCTGGACTGACATGTGTCTCACGCGCGATTTCGTCAATCGATACGCCGTGATACCCTTTTTCGGCAAATAGCCTTTGAGCGGCTTTGAGAATGGTTGCCCTGCGTTCAGGACCTGGTAGACGGACACTCATATACGATCTTCCAGGCCCTGAATCTTCCTAGCCCGCATTTCTCACCAGG
>JABDQW010000189.1 GCA_013042055.1 Gammaproteobacteria bacterium
AGCGTAGCCATAGCTACGGTTTGAGTGAAGAGCAAGCTGATGGACACCGAAGACCAGCCTGAACCGTGATAGGCATGGCTGAAAAACACACTGTACTTTCTATCATCTTAGATTTATCAAAAGAGCCAATGGCTTATCAATAATCTACGCCGCCTGGTGAGAAATGCGGGCTAGGCCCGCATCACATTTTTTCTTCCAAGTGATTCTAACTTCGATCAGTCTCTATTTGAGCAGTTATTAACTTCACGGCACACCTGTGGATGAATTAAATATCCGGCCCCATGATGCGCGTTTGAGTTATCGCCTCGAATCGCCGGGTTGTATATCTGCCTGTCTGTGATACTTGC
The DNA here is from genome assembly GCA_013042055.1 of Gammaproteobacteria bacterium. Lineage (GTDB taxonomy): Bacteria > Pseudomonadota > Gammaproteobacteria > SZUA-229 > SZUA-229 > JABDQW01. The sequence goes on from JABDQW010000189.1 coordinate 348, forward strand.
TGTTAAACCAAGCTGCAACATTAGCAAGCGTTGGATCATGTGAAATATAGTCATCCTCGGCAGCGAGGATATTTACCGCAGAAACGCAGTGTACGTTGAGATTTTTATTTGCCCGCGTGGGAGCGACAATTGTCAGAATTCGCGACTAAAGTCGAACCTACAAAAAACACAAATCACTCTCAGCGTACTCTGCGCCTCTGCGGTTAAAAAAGACCCTATGTCGTGTTGAAATCTACGACTCTTTTATTGCAGGGCTGTCAGGGTCTCTGTGAGTTTTATTCCGTCTTTGTAGTCTTCGTTCATGCGCACCGTGCCGGTGTTGTCGATCACCACGGTGGTCCCCATCGTGGCCTGGTACAAGGTCAACACTTCCTGAGTGTTGTCCACTAGCACGGTCAAATCGGCATAACCGTTGGACAACTGGGCTGCGCGCGACAGTTCGATTGTGCCCGAGACATAATCGATGATGAAGAACTTGATGTTAGGGAAATCGGGTATGATCTGGCTGCGCATATGGCTCATATGGCTGTCGCAGATCGGGCACCACATGGTGTAGTACAACACAACACCTTGGGCGTTTGTCAGTTCGGCAGACAACGTAAGCGGATTGCCCAGGGTATCGAACAAGGAGAAGTCCGGTGCGATCTGACCAACGGCGGGGCCAATCGTGGTCGAGTCGACGGGCGGGCGCTTGTCGGCCGACGATGGATCCAGGTTATCGCAACCGGTCAGGATGAACAGCAGAATGATGAAATAAACTCTAGGGGATAACATGGATAAGCTCGATTGCGAATATATTGGTGACAGGAAAATTCCTGCCCCAGTCGTCTTTCCTCGGTGAATGATTGATGCTGCCTTTGACAATCCAGTCCTTGTTCGGTGTGGAATAAGCGGTGGTGAATGTGAAGCTTTTTTTCGTCATGCCTGACGTTGGATCGGTCGCACCATTGATGGTTCCGAGGTCTTCCTTTAAATCGCTGTACGCCAGCGTAAATGTCACCGCATCGAGATCCTCGAGAAAAGCGGTGTAACCCAGCGACAGCAGTCCGAATCTTCGGTTGCCGAGCTGCTTATCATAGGGCTCGACGTATTTTCCGTATTCCTGGTTGACCGGACGTTCGAGGTGAACGCCGTAAGCGAATTCCGCTATCATTGTCCACGGCCAGATGGTCTTATCCATCAGCAGGTTGGCATCGAGGCGGTAAAAACCGCGGCCGGTAATATCGAAACTGTTGCTGACGCCGCTGCCATAGGGCGATTTACCAGTAGGCAAGGTCAGGCTGGTACCGAGATAAATGGCTGGCATCAGGTCCTTGAACTCGCGCACCTCGTAGACGCACATGATTTCATCGAAAGTTTCGTACCACAGGTTGACCGACATGTCGCCGAGACCGTTGGTATTGGACTTGAGGCCAGAGTAGGTGTTGTTATTCCAGACGTAAGGTACAACCACACTGGTTTGCCAATTTGAGGCCAGACGGCGACCATAGCCCAGGTTCAGCCGGTATTGGTTCAAATCGGAGTTCGGAGGGTCCTCGGTATAAATACCGTCAGTATTCCAGAAGCCATCGTACTGCTCGAAACTGAACGAGCTGGCGTACATCTGGGTGAAAAATTTCGGCAGAACCAGCGATGATGCCGAACCACCGCCGCAGCAGGAAGCTGCGTGCAGCGTTTGCGACAGAAAGAGTGCGGCCCCGAAGACGAGGCCGCAGCTTACCTGCTTCAAGCAGGGCGAGGAGGAAGTAGGGATCACTGTCAACAGATTAATCCTATCTTGGTGTTACATCGACGGGAGCGTCACTGTGAATGTGCCGCAGTCAACGGTGTTCCCCTCTGCGTCAACTGTGGTTTTGGTTTCGCCGCTGACGGTTAGTCTGACGCATATCGTATTCGCGACCGGTTCCATACCGGTGCCAGAATTCAGGGTCAAACCGGTGAAGCTCCAGGTGCCGTTACCGTTATCGATCCCTGCAACAAAGGTGCCGTCATTGACTGAGGCCTCGACCGTAATGCCATCGACTAGATAGGGATCGCCACCCATGCCGGACATCAGTGTCATGCCGTCGATCAACGCCGGGAAGCTCGTCATGGTCTCGATCGGCGCGATGAATACATCGAACTCATCGTTGTTGTCTCCGTCAAGAGTGGCCAGGCGATCCCTGAACAGGTTGTAGGTGCGCGGAACTTCGAGTCCGTTCATATCGATGATGGTGTCGTTTATACCTTTGAGCTGGACCCTGACCGTGTTGGTCATCATCGCCATCTGGACATTCGGGTAGAAGTGCGCTGATTCCGAACCGATATTCACCTTCAGGTCCCATGTGCCCATGGTCGTACCGTCCATCATTCTCGAAGGCATCAGGTAGTAGATGATCACGTCGTAGACGCCGGAAGCAGACTCGGTGATACCGCCCATCGGTGTGCTGTGCATCATGTCATTCATGTACATCATCGGCATTAGCGAGAGGCTACCGTTGTCAACCAGGCCGGTCACCGGCAAACCGCTGCCATCGGTAATCGTCAGCGAGAACGTGTCTTTGCCATGGGTCGTCATACCGCTGGGCTCATACTGTACCGTGTAACTGGCGGTCGTTGCTTCGGTGAACGATGCTGCCGTTGCGATATATTGGCTGAGGATATCCGCAGGCAGGGAGATACCGGAAGCGCCAATGGCAACCGGGCCGTTGGCATCGACGCCATCCAACGTGCCGTCCGACAGGTCCTGTGCAAGCGCGGCGAACATGTCGAATTGCTGAGCGGCAGTCAGGCCTAGATTCTGTGCCAGCTGGCTGAACACGAGTGCACGAAAACCGGACAGCCTTGATAAATCGTTCGCGGTCAGTGCAGCGGGCTCGGTGACATCCACCGGTTGTATAGTAAAGTCGGGATTGTATGCAAAGGCAGTGAAAAACGCGGTCTTTGCGTCCGTTGCGGTTTTACCGTAATCGGTCACAAGGTCGGCATGGATTGTCGTACCCGGTGTCACGTGAACACTGCTAGTTGCGTCCAGACTGCCGCCGGCTACGAGGGCGGACAGCGAACCGGCATCGGTGCCGATTCCGGCGGCATCGGTCGCTTCGTCGTCGAATACGCCACCGGTGCTTTCGAACACCAAGTCAAACGCCAGAGCGCTGTCAGGAACGTCTATCGAATAGCTACCGTCCGCGTTGGTCATGACCGGGCCGGCTACCGTATTTCCACCCATGTCCTTGACGCTGACATCGGCACCGTTGACCGGTGCGGCGAAGATCGAGCCAACGATCGTCGACGAGGTTGTTGGCGTTTCCGAGGTGGGCGATGCTGTCGAAGTGCTGTCACTGGAGCTGCTGCAGGCCGCTAGTGTTCCAACAGAGCAAGCGACGAATGCATTCAATATCAATTTCTTATTGTTCAAGGTCTTTCACCATCTTCAGTTATATAAAACGAAATCAGTTTTGAGTTCTGTGTTTCACAGCAAAGACCATGCCAGTAAATAATTACAATAAGTTACACCATTCAAGGCCTTTTGGTTTTGTAAATAAATCTGACAGATTGTGTGATATCACACAGTGGCTAACTCGATCAGGATAGGCGTTGGCCGCGAACACTGGCCCGCATGTCTTGCCAGGGGACGAGATGATCACGCAGCGATTTGGAATCACGAAGTATTTGGCGAAGGATTGAAATAATCGTGTGTATATTTGAATTGCCCAAACAGTATTTCTTAAATTGTCAGGATTCGTATAAAATCAGCGCTTTTTTTCGAGTACATGGTGGGGTGATGCAATGGCGGCACAAAAAATCGGCGTCGTAATGGGGAGCCAGAGCGACTGGCCGGTTATGGAGCATGCGGTAAATCAACTGGAGGCCTTCGGCGTGTCATACGAAGCAAAGGTGGTATCTGCGCACCGTACACCCGACCTTCTATATGAGTATGCCGAGAACGCTCGTCAACGGGGAATTGCCTGCATCATTGCAGGAGCGGGTGGGGCGGCGCATTTACCTGGCATGCTGGCGGCCAAGTCAACCGTGCCTGTACTGGGTGTGCCGGTACCTTCGAGATATCTAAAAGGTATGGACTCGCTGCTTTCGATTGTGCAAATGCCCAAAGGTATCCCCGTTGCAACATTTGCGATCGGAGAGGCGGGCGCGTCGAATGCGGCCTTGTATGCGATAGCGATGCTGGCGACCAATGACGATGACATGGCTACCAAACTGGACGATTTCAGACGCCAGCAGCAGTCGGCGGTGTTCGCGATGAATCTACCCCCACAGACTTGATATGGTTACCCCGATCCTCCCGGGCGCAACGCTTGGCATCCTCGGTGGCGGCCAGCTTGGGCGTATGTTCTGCATAGCGGCACGCAATATGGGTTATCAATTGCATGTGCTCGATCCCGACCCGGACAGCCCCGCCGGCCGTATCGCGGATGACCACATAAAGGCAGCCTATATCGACGAATTGGCGTTGGACTACTTTGCTAGAACCTGCGACGTTATCACGACAGAATTCGAGAACATTCCTGCCGTATCCATGCGTACGCTGGCCTCTCGAAGGCCCGTCTTCCCTGCAGCGGATGTCGTTGAAATCGCACAGAACCGCAACAAAGAAAAAGCCTTTGCCGAACGTGCAGGGCTGACACCGGCACCAAATCACCCGGTGCTCAATGAAGCCGACCTCGATGCGGCGATCGAAATCACCGGCTTACCTGCGATTCTGAAAACAGCGACGCTAGGCTATGATGGCAAAGGACAATATGTGGTCGAATCGCTCGAACAGGCGCGAACGGCATTGCGGGCCAACGCTGGAGTTGAATGCGTGCTCGAAAGCAAAATCGAGCTGGAAAAAGAAATCTCTGTAATTGTGGCGCGCAATCCGCGCGGTGAAACAGCCGTATATCCTGTGTCAGAGAACGAGCACCGCAATGGCATACTGCACACCAGCATCGTCCCTGCACGCATCGACGACGCGATCCGAGATAAAGCCAGGTCGCAGGCGTTGCGTCTGGTTGACGCGCTGGATTATGTTGGTGTCCTGGCGGTTGAATTTTTCCTCGATAATAAGCAACAGTTGCTGTTTAATGAAATGGCACCGCGGCCGCATAACAGCGGTCATTACACAGAGGACGGTTGCGTTACCTCGCAGTTTGAGCAGCAGGTCCGCGTTATCTGCGGTTTACCGCCCGGCGATGTGAGTTTAGTCTCGCCTGTCGTTATGGTGAACTTGTTGGGTGACCTTTGGTATCCAGACTGGCGGGTTTTGCTGAACGAGCCTAATGTGAAACTGCATCTTTATGGCAAAAAAGAGGCGCGAGCAGGACGTAAGATGGGGCACTATAATGTGTTAGACAACGATCTCGATCGTGCGCTGGAGAAGGCGAACAGAATATATTCAGCACTCGCCGCCTGACACGAAGACTAGCCTGAACCGTGATAGGCATGCTTGAAATACACACTGTATTATGATCACCCAGGTTTTCTTCAGAGGGACCAATGCTTTACCAGTATCCTACGCCGCCTGGGGAGAAATGCGGGCCAGTAATCGAGAAATTCACAGATAACCATCAGCTGTCATCCGGTTTGGTCATGCGATAAGGGTGTTGCTCATGCGCTATCGGAAGCGCCCTGTTTTACTTTTTTCGGCTGATGACTTTTACGGTGCTTGTGATGACGTTTATCGCCGTGCTTTCCACCAGCTGATGTTTTGTCTTTGCCATGCTTGTGGCGATTGCGATGCTGACCTGAGCCGCGGGGTTTTTTCGGTTTGCGTTTAAGCGGCGCTTTGGGTGTGAGTAGACTATCTTGGTCGACAGGCACATTATCAATGCGGTGACCAATATAATCCTCGATATCCACCAGATAGTGGGCATAATCCTCGCAGGCGAAACTGACAGCGGCACCACTCGCGCCTGCGCGAGCAGTTCTGCCGACACGGTGGACGTAGTCTTCGCCCGATTGCGGCAAATCATAGTTAAAAATATGGCTGACTTCGGGTATATGTAGTCCGCGGGCAGCGACATCGGTCGCGACCATTATTTTGTATTCACCGTCCTGGAATCGTCTCAATAGTGACTGGCGTTTCTTTTGTGGTACGTCACCGGACAGCAGAGCGGTTTTATGACCATTGCCTTCCAGCCAGTCGAACAGTTTTTCTGCGACACGCTTGGTGTTAACAAAAATGATGCTACGGGTCGGTTGGAGTGATTCTAACAAGCCGAGCAGCAGTGGCACTTTTTCATCGTTGGCAGGATAGTATACGGTTTGCTTTACCTTATCAGCCGTCGGTCGATCAGATCGGATGCGTACCGTTTCAGCATTATTCATGTGCTCATAAGCCAGTTCCAGAACACGATGTGATAGCGTCGCCGAAAACAGCATGCTCAAGCGTTTCTCCGGCACAGGACAACGTCTCAATAGGTAACGAATATCCTTGATGAAACCCAGGTCGAACATGCGGTCAGCTTCGTCGAGGACGACGACCTGGCAGGCTTTTAGGTCAAACACGTGCTGTTTAAAATAGTCGATAATGCGTCCGGGTGTGCCAATTAACAGGTCGACTCCTGCTGCGAGTTCCTCTCGTTGCGTCTCATAGCCCGTTCCACCATACGCCAGACCAAACACCAGGCCGGTGTGGCTACCCAATAAAAGAGCATCTTTGTGGATTTGGATGGCTAGTTCGCGTGTCGGCGCCAGGATCAGCGCACGGGGCTGATTTTTACGCCGTTTCTCGCTGGGCGGGTGTTTCAATAACTGGTTGAAAACCGCAATTAGGAAAGCTGCCGTTTTCCCGGTACCGGTTTGCGCTTCACCCGCCACGTCCCGACCCTCGAGAGCAATCGGTAAGGTTTGCTGCTGGATCGGGGTACAGAATTCAAAGCCGGCATCGGCCAGACCCTGGTTGATTTCATCGACTAAATCGAAGCTTGCGTAGCGGGTCTCTGTCAGATGGTGTTCACTCATGGCCCGTAGCTTACCCTAAAACTGCTTGTCATGAGCACAAGGGGGTGTACAATTGTTGAAAATAGTCTATTATACTGTCCAACACATATCGTACAATTCAAGTAATCACTTCGTTCGTAACAAAAATAATATTCAAACCTTTGCCTGCAGACAGCTGTATGTGAAGAGTCATAATTAAATTCAGGAGATACGCATTGTGAGTGACAAGATTGTTCATGTAACCGATGACAGTTTTGAGCAAGATGTAATTAAATCTGATGTTCCCGTGCTGGTGGATTACTGGGCTGAGTGGTGCGGACCTTGTAAGATGATTGCACCAATTCTGGAAGAAGTGGTCGATGACTATGCGGGCAAGTTGAAGATAGCCAAATTGAACATTGACGAGAATCCCAATACGCCACCTAAATTTGGGATTCGAGGTATTCCGACATTGATTCTGTTTAAAGATGGCGATGTCGAAGCGACAAAAGTCGGGGCGTTGTCGAAGTCGCAATTGACCGCGTTTATCGACAGCAATCTATAGAAGCTGTATCAGGAATTGTAATATTTTTAACTTTATATAATAAACAGCATATCTGTACGCAAGTCCTGCGACATACTGACGACGTTTCTTGTCGTATTTAATCCGAATATACGTACTTAAAAACTCTAAGAATCAAATTACTCGTTAACACAATTACATAGCAGATCCAGACCACCCATGAATCTAACAGAACTGAAACTGAAGTCCGTACCAGAACTCGTCGAAATATCTGATTCTATGAAGCTCGATAATGTCGCTCGAGCAAAAAAGCAGGACATCATCTTTGCGATTTTGAAGGCGCACGCAAAAAGTGGCGAAGATATTTTCGGTGATGGTGTACTCGAAATCTTACAGGATGGCTTTGGTTTTTTACGCGCGGCGGATAGCTCCTACCTCGCGGGACCGGATGACATTTATGTTTCTCCCAGTCAAATACGGCGCTTCAACATGCGCACCGGTGACACCATTTCAGGCAAGATCAGGCCGCCGAAGGACAGCGAGCGCTATTTCGCCATGCTCAAGGTGGATCAGATCAATTTTGACACCCCGGAAAATGCTCGTAACAAGGTTGCGTTCGAAAATCTGACGCCGTTGCATCCCGATCAGCGCATGACTATGGAGCGTGGTAATGGCAGTACCGAAGATATTACTGCGCGCATGATTGACCTAATTGCCCCATTCGGCAAGGGGCAGCGTGGCCTGATCGTTTCGCCGCCAAAAGCGGGTAAAACGATGTTGATGAATAATATCGCGCAATCGATCGCTGCCAATCATCCCGAATGCTATCTGATCGTGTTATTGATCGATGAGCGCCCGGAAGAAGTGACCGAGATGGAACGTAGCGTGCGAGGTGAGGTGGTCTCGAGCACCTTCGATGAGCCAGCCAGTCGCCATGTGCAGGTTGCTGAGATGGTGATCGAAAAAGCCAAACGTCTGGCCGAGCACAAGAAAGACGTCGTAATCCTGCTTGACTCGATTACACGTCTGGCGCGTGCCTATAATACCGTGATCCCTTCATCGGGCAAGGTACTCACCGGTGGTGTCGATGCACATGCACTGCATCGTCCCAAACGATTCTTCGGTGCTGCCAGGAACATCGAAGCGGGCGGTAGCATCACGATTCTAGCTACGGCTCTGGTGGATACCGGTTCAAAAATGGATGAAGTGATTTACGAGGAGTTCAAGGGTACAGGTAATATGGAGGTGCACCTTGATCGCCGAATTACTGAAAAGCGCATATTCCCGGCTATCAATATCAACCGCTCCGGCACACGCCGTGAAGAAAAACTGACCAAGCCCGACGAATTGCAGAAAATGTGGATTCTACGCAAGTTGCTGCAGCCAATGGATGAGATCGGTGCCATCGAGTTTCTGATGGACAAGCTGGCAGCGACCAAGACCAACAACGAGTTCTTCGACTCGATGAGGGGCTAGGCTAGGCCTAAAGCCAAAGGTTTTATTAACCGCAGAGGCGCGGAGACGCTGAGAATATCTATTTGTGTAGGTGGTGTAGGAGCGACTTCAGTCGCGAATTGCAGATGGTCGCGACTAAAGTCTCCTACAAACACACAGAGCGTTCTCAGCGCCTCTGCGGTAAAAAAACAAGTTGTCTTTGCGTCCTTTGCGGTGAGATAGTTCCTTAACCCTGTTTTTCACGGGCGATCGCGCGGTAGCCGATATCGGAACGGTAATACACATTATCCCAGTGGATCTTGTGGACGACGTCGTAAGCTTTCTGTTGCGCATCAGTCACCGTATCGCCGAGTGCGCAGGCGCAAAGCACCCGTCCTCCGTTAGTGACGACAGCGCCATCTTTCTCGGTCGTGCCGGCGTGGAACACCTTGGCCGATGCACTTTCAGTGTTTTGCAGACCGCTGATGACGTCACCCTTGTGATAGCTGTTTGGGTAACCGCCTGCCGCAAGTACCACACCCAGCGACGTACGTGGATCCCACTCAGCGACAGCGATATCGAGATTTTTATTCAGTGCTTGCATACAAAGTTCGACCAGGTCCGAGTTCAGGCGCATCATGATCGGTTGAGTCTCGGGGTCACCGAAACGGACATTGTATTCGAGGACTTTCGGTGTCCCATCTTCAGCCACCATAATACCGGCGTACAGAAAACCCGTATAGGTATTGCCTTCAGACGCCATGCCGTCAACCGTCGGACGAATGACTTCATTGATGATGCGGTCGTGAATGGTCTGTGTGACCACCGGTGCTGGTGAATACGCACCCATACCGCCGGTATTCGGACCGTGATCGCCATCATCGCGGGCTTTGTGATCTTGCGAGCTCGCCATCGGCAGGATATGACGGTCATCGACCAGGCAGATGAAACTGGCCTCTTCACCCGTGAGGAATTCCTCAACGACGACGCGGGCACCGGCATCGCCAAATTTATCACCCGACAGCATGTCCTCAATCGCTGCGACAGCCTGATCTACTGTCTGTGCCAGGATCACACCCTTGCCTGCTGCTAGTCCGTCGGCTTTAACGACGATAGGGGCGCCGTGCTTGTTGACGTAGGCGATGGCTTCATCTGCAGTGGTGAAGCTGCCATAGGCTGCAGTTGGAATTTGGTGGCGCGCGAGAAAATCCTTGGCAAAGGCCTTTGATCCTTCAAGCTGCGCTGCTGCTTTCCGAGGACCGAATATCCTCAATCCGGCGGCTTCAAACTCATCGACAATGCCTTGCACTAGTGGAGCTTCCGGACCGACGATGGTGAGACCGATTTCATTGACTAGTGCAAATGCCTTCAGTGCATCGATATCTTCCGCATTGATGTCGACATTCTGCATCTTGTGTTCATGGGCCGTGCCGGCATTACCGGGCGCGACATAGACCGTTTCCACTCGCTTCGACTGCGCCGCCTTCCACGCCAGCGCGTGCTCACGGCCACCACCACCTACTATCAATACATTCATCGTTTATTTACCGTTTTATTCACCGCAAAGATGCAAACCCTCCGCGGTTATATAGTGCCCTTAATGCCTGAAATGCCGCATGCCGGTGAAGACCATGGCCATGCCGTGCTCGTTGGCGGCAGCAATGACTTCTTCGTCGCGCATCGAGCCGCCGGGTTGGATGACCGCCGCGATGCCGACGGCGCGGGCTGCATCGATGCCGTCGCGAAAAGGAAAGAAAGCATCAGAGGCCATAACCGAACCGTCGACTTCAAGACCGGCATGTTCCGCCTTGATAGCGGCGATGCGGGCACTGTTGACTCGACTCATCTGGCCAGCGCCGACGCCGATTGTCATATTGTCCCTCCCGTAAACAATAGCATTGGATTTGACGTACTTGGCGACACACCAAGTAAACAAGAGGTCATCCATTTCGGTGTCGCTGGGTTTTCGTTCAGTCACAATATTCAGTTCGTTGTAGAGAGCCAGATCGGCGTCTTGTACTAAAAGGCCCCCGTTCACTCGTTTGAAATCAAGTCGGGTTGCAGGTGTGCTCCACGAGCCGCACTCGAGCAGGCGCACATTTTTCTTCTCAGATACAGCATCGATAGCTTCCTGACTCACGAGGGGAGCGATAATGACTTCAACAAACTGACGGTCGATGATCGTCTTAGCGGTCTCCCCATCGAGTTCACGGTTGAATGCTATGATACCGCCGAATGCAGATTCTGGGTCAGTACTGTAAGCGCGCTTATAGGCTTCAAGCAGCGTGCCATTGATAGCTGCACCACAGGGATTTGCGTGCTTGACGATAACGCATGCCGGCGCTTCGAATTGTTTTATGCATTCCAGCGCAGCATCCGTGTCAGCGATATTATTGAATGACAACGCCTTGCCCTGAATCTGTTTAGCGGTGGCAACACTGGTTTCGCTCGGCGGATTTTCGGTGTAGAAAGCAGCGCTTTGGTGGGGGTTTTCGCCATAGCGCATCTGCTGTGTTTTATGAAATTGTAAATTTATCGTGCGAGGCAGTGTCTCTATGTTGCCATCTGCTTCGATGCGTCCCAGATAGTTAGCGATGGCACCATCATAATTGGCTGTGTGTTGAAACGCTTTGACCGCCAGGTCAAAACGGGTTTCCTTGCGAACGCAGCCTTGATGCCTATTGATCTCATCCATTACACGACCATAATCGGCCGGATCTACGACAATCGATACATAAGCATTGTTCTTTGCAGTCGCGCGCACCATCGCCGGGCCACCTATGTCGATATTCTCGATCGCATCATCGAGACTGCAGCTTTCATCTGCTACCGTTGCTTCGAACGGGTAGAGGTTGACCACCACGAGATCGATCGGTGCGATTTCATTGTCTTTCATCACGCCATCATCGATACCCCGTCGTCCGAGAATACCACCGTGTATTTTGGGATGTAGTGTTTTTACACGTCCGTTCATGATTTCCGGGAATCCTGTGTGCTTGGATACTTCGGTCACCGGGATGAAGTTTTCGATCAATAAGCGGGCTGTACCGCCGGTAGACAGAATATCCACGCCCTTTTGGTGAAGGGCTTTTGCAAATTCTACGATTCCGTTTTTATCTGAAACGCTGATGAGTGCGCGGCGCACCGGTCTATTTTGTGGGTCGAGCATGGCTTGTTTTTATTGAAGTCGAAGCCGGTCATTATACCGGATACACTGATACGGGTGAAAACCAGACTAAATGTTGATTCGTTCTACAACGTCTTCTCGATTCATTCAATTAGGCGTGATCGGGGTGAGCACAACTTGTTGTTTTACAGTTATCTGCTGGATATGTGCTATTTTCATTTATGTAGATTGTAGGCACGTAGTTTCTTGCGCAGGGTGCCACGATTGAGACCAAGATACTCTGCCGCCTTGGATTGATTCCCCTTCGTGTGCTCCAAGATGGCTTCCAGTAGAGGCTGTTCGACCTGTTTCAATACCAGATCGTACATATCATGTGGTTGGGTGCCATCGAGTTCGTACAGGTACCGCCTGATAGAATGCTTGACGGCATTGTAGAGCTGAGAGATACCCTCGCTATTATCCATTTCAATATTCGTGTTTTCAGTGATTGCGTGGACGTTGTCTGAAATCATGCTGCAAGTGAACCTCCTGTTGAATCTCTAAAGAACTCAGTTACACGATCAAGCTGCTCTGTCATTGATTCAACCTGTACTATCTGTTTTCTAAAGCTATCGGTATTCGGGCGATGTCTGCAATACCAGCCGATATGTTTTCGTGCAATACGAACACCCATATAATCTCCGTAAAAATCATACAGGTTTTCCAGGTGATTAATCAACACATTCTGAATTTCCGCCATCGTTGGCGGTAAAAGTTGTTCTCCGTATTGGAGATAATGCGCGATCTCTTTGAAAATCCACGGGTTCCCTTGCGCGGCCCGTCCGACCATAATGCCATCCGCGCCAGTGGACCGTAACACTTCTGCCGCTTTGATGGCGCTAACAATGTCGCCGTTGGCGATGACTGGTATAGTCACCGCGGACTTAACAGCCTTGATGGTCTCATAATCCACGTCGCCCAGATAAGTGCAGCTGCGGGTGCGACCATGAACAGCAATGGCTTGGATGCCCGAAGATTCCGCTATCTGTGCAATAGTCACAGCATTCTTGTTCTCCGTATCCCAGCCTGTGCGTGTTTTCAGAGTGACAGGCACATCTACCGCATTGACAACCGCGGTCAGTATTTTACCGACCAGTGCTTCATTCTTCATCAAGGCGGAGCCAGCCATGACGTTGCAGACTTTTTTTGCCGGGCAGCCCATATTGATATCGATGATTTGTGCACCGTGGTCGACGTTATATTTTGCCGCCTCCGCCATTTGCACCGGGTCAGTACCGGCAATTTGCACGCTTCGCGGTATTTGTTCACCGCTGTGATCGAGGCGTAGGCGGGTTTTGCGCGTGTGCCACAGCTGTTTGTTAGAGGTCACCATCTCGGACACCGCCATGCCTGCTCCCATGCGCAAACACAGCGTGCGGAATGGGCGATCAGTAACACCAGCCATGGGTGCCAGTATCACTTGGTTGGAGAGATGATACGGTCCGATTTTCATATGCGGATTATGGTCCATGGCGAATCAATGGAAGCTGAACTCGTAGGTGATCGCCTGATTTCCCGGATCCTGGATCTCGAGCCCGAACGTGACGGGCGCACCGGATTGCAGCTGGCTTACCTGCATTTTGCCGATTTGCAGGTATTCTTCAGGTGTGAAGCGTCGTGATGCTATCAGCTCACCTCTGACATCTGAGAAGTCGATTTGTACGTTGGGGTAAGGCTGCGCATAGGGTGCGTGATTAACCATGGTTGTGGTGATCATCAACGCATCTTTTTCATTCGGATGGGTGTAGACGTTACGGCTGATCAGTTCGACCTGTGCGGGGTCGCGCATTTGCAGACGCTCACAATCGACCCATTCACACAGCCTGGCGGTGAGTGGTTGCAATTGCGGATACTGGAGCAGCTCTGGCTGATTGAACCATAGGTATTCCGTTATCAGTGTGGCGATTAAGACCAATATCGCCAAGCTCCACGCAGCGGTTGCGAGTGCGGAGTAAGGCTTTACACGCGACCGCGTTTCGAGTTCATCAGCGATTACTATGTTGTCAGCCGTGGAGGTGAGCGGTGTCTGGTCGGTAGCGGTCGCTGCAATAACTCGCGCTTGCTGTGAGTCGTTCTGTCGAATCTCGCTTAAAATATCGCCTCGATCTTCGTTGTCTGTTAGCTCGTTTTCAATCCTGGCATGAAAGATCTTTTTGCAAAATCCGCAGCGTACCAGGCCATCGGCTATTTCCAGCTGGGCCTGGGCAATACGGAAAACAGTATGGCAATGCGGGCATTCGGTTTGCATGTGTGCACCTTAGCACAGAGTAGCGTCTGGCTTAACTCTAGCCCGCATTTCTCACCAGGCGGCGTAGGATACTAATAAACCATTGGTTTTTTTGAGAATACTCGGAAGATTGAAAATACAGTGTGTTTTTCAAGCATGCCTATCACGGTGCAGGCTAGTCTTCGCGCCCGTAAGCTTGGTCTTCACTCAAACCGTAGCTATTGCTACGCTTTTCGCTCCAGAGCGGCGCTTACGAACACGAATCCGGCGCCTGCTGCCGTGATCCTGGTGATAAATGCGGGCTAGGTCAAGGCCTTGCGTTTGCCATGAAGCAAGACCCAGTCATCTAGGATTACTGTGCTAGTCATGTCGTAGAATTCAGCGTAACTTTCTCGTACAGTGTCGGCCTGGGTAATGAGAATGCCTGAGAGGACGAGATCACTACCGGCATGACAATGTGATGCCAGCGTCGATACCAGTGCGGTCAGCGGGCCAGAAAGTATATTGGCTAGCACTAGATCAAACGTTTGTTCGGCCTGCAGTTGTTCGGGCAGGCAAGTCACGATCTGGGGTGACACCTGGTTGGTTGCGGCGTTTTCACGGGTGGCTTGCAGCGCCTGCGCATCAATATCGACGCAATCCACATGCTCGGCACCGAGCAATAATGCTGCTATCGCTAGTATGCCGGAGCCACAGCCGTAGTCCAGCACGTGATGGTGACCGGAACATTTTGAGACATGAGCATCCAGCCAGCGCAAACACAATGAGGTTGTCGGATGAGTTCCCGTGCCGAACGCGAGTCCGGGATCGAGACGTAAATTGACGGCGTGCGGCTCAGGCGGCTCGATGTGTTTCGGGCAAATCCACAAACGTTCACCGAAACGCATCGGTTTGAAGGTGTCCATCCAGGCGCGAGTCCAATCCTGGTCAGGTAGTTCGGATATCTCGATGTTCAGCTTGTCTCCACGCAGTTGATCGCGGATCGTTTGGTCCAGCACCGTAGGTTCGAATTTTTGATCAAACAAGCCGGTTATGATTGCATTCTGCCAAAGCGGCGTTTCCCCAGGTTGGGGTTCTAAAATTGGGTTGTCAGCCGCGTCTTTAAAAGTAATGGACTGGGCGCCGAGGGCGAGCAGGGTATCTTCAACCTGTCGATAGTCCTCTGCGCTAGCGATAACCGAAACCTGGAGCCAAGACATAGGATTTGCCTGTTTATTGAATGCGCGTCTGCCGGATTTTACCGATATTGTGTCGGCCTGCACGCAAAACGAAAAGCGCAGAGCGCAACACGCACGGAACATCCGGGCCAGAAGATGTGATGTCATGAAAGCAGCGGTCTGCCGTCAGTGTTACGTCATGCGTTGCAACATGATGATGTTGGTCATTGGGCACGTTGTGAAGGCTAAGTCCGCGAAAAACGCCAAAAGCTTTCACTCTAAGTGGTTTTGCGCTATTCGCGGATTCCTATTTGCGGTCAAGTTAGAGCGAGTCCAGGCGAGGCGATTATTCCACATCAGTCGACGTTTGCTGTTGTGCATCATCTGGGCTGAATTTCGATCAATAGCGCGGTTTTCAGGCTTGCTTATTGCCGCATCGGTCTGTACATTTGAGTTATGAACGAGGCGTCGTATAAAAAAGGCTGTGAATCTTTACTGGCAGGGGATTACAAAGCGGCCAAACGTGAGTTCGCGGATGCATTGAAATCCATCGGCGAGCATCATCAGCTGTATAACAGAATTGTATCATATTTGGGGCTCGCCCAGGTTCTGACATCGGACCGTAATGGCCTGCTATTGTGTC
>JABDQW010000194.1 GCA_013042055.1 Gammaproteobacteria bacterium
TTATCGCCAATGCGCTGACCGGCGAGATCGACGTGCATGATATCGATGCCCTCAAATCCATTGCAAAAGTGGCCGATATCACGATACCAAGCATGATCAGTGAGCTGTTCGAAAAAGAAATCACACAGAAAACCATTATCGAAAAAGATGCGATCGAACAAGAAATTCTTGCGTTTTTGTGAGTGCGGTTTCAGCCGCGAAAAACGCAAACAGCGCAAACATCTTTTAGTTTTAGCAACAAAGAATTTTCGCAATCTTTGCGTAAATTGCGTTATTCGCGGCAAAAATTACCTGTCATCAGATCCGGGGCACTCTCGCTATGCCTGCAAAAGGATAGCCGCGAAACACGCTAACAGCGCAAACATCTTTTAGGTTTTAACAACAAAGACTATTCGCAAACTTTACGTCCTTGGCGTTATTTGCGGCAAAGTAAATCGGTTTCGCTCAGTCCAGATGCTCCAGGCGTATACGCGCGACACTGCCCTCAATTTCGTCGAAGCTTTCCACTTCTGCAATCGCGGCATTGATGTTGCTTTCCGTTACCTTTTGCGTCAGCAGAACCAGGTGAACCTTGTCAGCACCTTCGACCGGTTCTTTCTGTAATACCGCTTCGAGACTAATGTTATGCTGCGCAAAGACCTCGGACACCTCGGCGAGTACGCCCGGCTTGTCCAGTGCATTCATTCGGAGATAGCAGGCTGTTTCTACATCCTCAATCGACATGATAGGAATGTCTGACATAGCTTCAGGCGCATATCCCAGCAGCGGCACTTTGTACTCGGCACCGATTCCGATTAAACGTACCGTATCGATAATATCTGCCACGACTGCAGAGGCTGTCGGCTCAGCGCCCGCCCCTGCGCCGTAATACAAAGTCGGTCCGACAGCATCACCCTGAACCAGAACGGCATTCATGACCCCATCGACATTGGCAATCAGTCGTTTTTCGGGGATCAACGTTGGATGAACACGTAGCTCGATCCCATGATCGGTTATACGCGTAATACCGAGATGCTTGATGCGGTATCCCAGTTCACCGGCGTAGTTGACATCTTCGGTGGTGATCTTGCTGATCCCCTCGGTATAGCACTTGTTAAATTGGAGCTCGATACCGAAGGCTAACGAGGCGAGTATCGTTAGCTTGTGCGCCGCGTCGACCCCCTCGACATCGAAGGTAGGATCTGCCTCTGCATAACCCAGCGCCTGCGCCTCCTTCAGCACTTCTGCAAAATCACGGCCCTTATCGCGCATTTCGGTCAAAATAAAATTACCGGTCCCATTAATTATGCCGGCAATCCACTGGATCCTGTTGGCCGCAAGTCCCTCGCGGACAGCCTTGATAATCGGTATGCCCCCGGCGACTGCGGCCTCGTACGCCACATTCACACCGTTTTTCATAGCAGCCCGCATAATCTCTGGGCCGTGTGTGGCTATCAATGCCTTGTTGGCTGTAACCACATGTTTGCCATTTTCGATAGCCTTCAATACCAGATCTTTTGCCAGGGTATAGCCACCGATCAACTCAACGACGATATCGACCTCCGGATCATTGACGACCTCAAACGCGTCTTCGGTCAGTCTGACCTTGTTAGCATCCAGTAGGGTCTGATCAGCAATACCCAGAGCCGCAACATGTGTGATTTCGATGCTGCGACCAAGACGTTTATGAATCTGTTCGCGATTCCTGAGCAAAACGGTGGCGGTTCCGCCACCAACGGTTCCCAGGCCCAGCAGGCCCACCTTTGCAGCTTCCAATGGGATCTCCCCTATCTGGTTTTAACAAACCGCGCATTCTACTGCATATCGCTGCTGACGTATAATCCTAGATTCCGCAGTTGATCGCTGTTACCGCTTGTCAACTCAATGATTATTAAAAGAGTTATGCAATATTTGACGTTCACCCAACCGGTGAGTCGCTACACAGTTTATCGCCGCCCCTCAAGCGCCATGGCGGCGTTGCAACTATTGCTAAGGACTATGGCCATTAGCTGCAAGTCGCACCTTGCCCTGACGCTTGAGGAACAGCGTTAATTCTATGTTCAACTGCGAAATCTAGGATAATCTGTTGGCGTCGTTGTATCGTATCCAATGGCCGATACCACCATGTATCACCGAAATACGTAACACATACAATTGCGAGGAACGAAGCAATCTCTTACAGGGTGACGCAAAGGGGCAAAAGATCGCCGCGCTATCGCTCGCGATGACGCATTTTTGCTCATGTTCGTG
>JABDQW010000200.1 GCA_013042055.1 Gammaproteobacteria bacterium
AAAGCACGTTCCAACAGATAAGTAGGGTGCGCCGTGCGCACCATTAGCCCGGACGTTGCATGAAGGATCCGGGTTAGTCCGAGCTATTTTTCAGGCAAGATTCCGGTGCGCGCGGCGCACCCTACGATCAACAGCAGATGGTCAGCGGTTCGGGGCTGTTTACGCAAACGTTTTGCGTTGAAAAAATCCCTCACGAGCGCAATTCCTTCGGCAGCTGGAAACTGACATTTTCTGTCTGGCCGCCGTTCTCTATCACACGGGCGCCGTAGCTGCTTTTGAGTTTGTCGATGACTTGCTGCACCAGGATCTCCGGGGCGGAGGCGCCGGCTGTGACACCGACCGCACGGGCGTTCGCCAACCACGCAGGGTCGATGTCATCTGCACCGTCGATCAGATACGCGGCGACGCCCTGTTTTTCGGCCAGCTCGCGCAAGCGATTCGAATTGGAACTGTTGGTCGATCCCAGCACCAGGAATACATCCACCTGCTGTGCCAGTTCACGTACCGCATCCTGGCGGTTCTGCGTGGCATAACAGATGTCGTCTTTGCGCGGACCTTTGATAGCGGGAAAACGCTGCCGCAGTTTGTCGATAATCAGGCGGGTGTCGTCCACCGATAGCGTGGTCTGGGTGACATAGGCCAGCTTGTTTGGATCATTGACTCGCAGTGGTTCGATGTCTGCCGTCGTTTCCACCAGGTAGATTTTGCCACCCGATGCTTGATCGTATTGGCCGAGTGTGCCTTCGACTTCCGGGTGGCCGGCGTGTCCGATCAGGATGACTTCCTCAGCGGCTTTGGCGTGCCGTGCGACTTCGAGATGAACTTTGGTGACCAGCGGGCAGGTAGCATCGAATATTTTCAACCGGCGTTGTTCGGCGTGCTGGCGAACCTGTTGTGAAACACCGTGCGCGCTGAAGATCACGGTCGCGCCATCGGGGATCTGGTCGAGCTCCTCGACGAAGACCGCACCTTTGGCGGCAAGATCGTCGACCACGAAGCGATTGTGGACCACTTCGTGGCGCACGTACACCGGGGCTCCAAAAATCTGCAGCGCACGTTCGACGATGTCGATGGCGCGGTCGACACCGGCACAAAAACCGCGAGGGTTGGCAAGATAGATGTCCATGGTCACGGGTTGCTCAGGCTTGCGCGGGCATTGTTGATACCGAGTATTTCAACGGTGAATACCAGTGATTGGCCGGCCAGCGGATGGTTGAAATCGACTTCGGCCCGATCGTCTTTGACCGAGAGTATCGTGCCGAGGATGTCTTCACCGCTTTGCGTTTCGAATTCAAACACCAGCCCGCTTTCTGGCTTGAGATCGTCCGGGAATTCAGATAATGGCATCTTGTGTATGTTATCCTCATCGCGTAAGCCGAAGCCTTGTTCGGGCGTCAATGCCAGCGTCTGTTTGTCACCGGTTTGGAGGCCGTACAGGGCCAGCTCCATGCCCTCGGTCAGTACCCCCGAGCCCATGCTGATTTCGACCGGTTCATCATCAAAACTGCTTTCGATCTCGGTGCCGTTGGTCAATGCTATGCGGTAGTGCATCAGCAGCTGACTGTGCATGTCGACTTTTTCTTTCATGTCGTCTCGTTACTCTGTTGTTTGTGTGTGAACATGTCCAGAATTAAAAGTCCTGCACCGAGCACGATCGCCGAGTCGGCGATATTAAACGCGGGCCAGTGCCAACTGCGGTAGTACACATCGATAAAATCGATCACATAACCGTACAGGCTGCGATCGATCAGGTTGCCGACAGCGCCGCCCAGTATCAATGCGAGGCCCCATGCCAGATAGCTTTGATGTTTATCCACCGCACGCAACCAGATAATCAGCACGATGCTGACAATCAGCGACAAAGCCATGAAAAACCAACGCTGCCAGCCGCCGGCATCACTGAGGAAACTGAAAGCCGCCCCCTGGTTGTACACCAGCGTCATGTTCAGGCTGGGCATCACATCGACAGGCACCCGGTAGTCCAGCGAGTTGTCGGCTATGTATTTGGTGATCTGATCGAGTACGATGACCAGCACGCTGATCCAGTAATATTTCATCAGGCCATACGTCTGTTTTCGCCGTTACCGACGACGTTTTCAATACAGCGACCGCACAAGCCGGGGTGTTCGTTGTTGCTACCGACATCGGCTCGGTGGTGCCAGCAGCGCACGCATTTCTCGTGGGGCGACGCCTCGGTCATTATGTACAGGCTCTGGCCATCGCTGAGTTGCGCCTCGACAGCAGCGTCCGTTCTTGCCTCAGGCGAATCGACTTGAGCTGCGGAGGTGATCATCACAAAGCGCAGCTCATCTTCGAGCTTGTTCAGGTTCTGCTGTAATTCGCCGTTACAAAACAGCGCAACTTCGGCGTCCAGCGATGAACCGATCTTGTTGTCGACACGCAAGATTTCCAGCTGTTTGCTGACAGCCGAGCGCGCTTCCAGCACCTGCTGCCAGAATGCCATGTTCATGGTTTCATCGTCATCCAGTTCGAATAAATGCGGGTACCACTGCTCCAGCTGCACCGATGCGCTGTGTTCACCGGGCATATAGCGCCAGATTTCATCGGCGGTGAAACTCAGTATCGGCGCCAGCCAGCGACACATGGCTTCTGCAATATGGAACAGCGCGGTCTGTGCCGAGCGTCGCGCGACGCTGTCCGCTTGTGTGGTGTACTGCCGATCCTTGATGATATCGAGATAAAAGCCGCCCAGATCGACTGCGCAGAAGTTGTGCAGCTTCTGGTAGATGATGTGGAAGTTGTAATCCCGATACGCCTCAATGATCTGCTGTTGCAGCTGGTGCGCACGAGCGACCGCCCAGCGGTCCAGTGGCAGCATGTCCCGTTTCGGCAGCTGGTGATGAACTGGATCGAAACCGTTCAGGTTGGCGAGCAGGAAGCGGACCGTGTTGCGGATGCGCCGGTAGGTGTCGGCGGTGCGTTTCAGGATTTCATCCGATACCGTGATTTCGGCGCTGTAATCGGTACTGGCGACCCAGAGCCGCAGGATGTCCGCACCCAGCGATTTCATGATTTTTTGCGGCGCCACGACGTTGCCCAATGATTTCGACATCTTGCGTCCGTTGGCGTCGACCGTGAAGCCATGTGTCAGTACACTGCGATAGGGCGCGGTTCCGTTGATTGCCACCGATGTCAGCAGTGATGACTGGAACCAGCCGCGGTGTTGATCGGAACCCTCGAGATACAGGTCCGCCGGAAACGGCAGACTGTCGTGGTGGCCGAGTACGCAGGCGTGGGTAACGCCGGAGTCGAACCAGACATCCAGGGTGTCGCTGGTTTTGTCATAGTTTTCCGCGTCATCACCGAGCAGCTCCGCCGTATCGAGTTCGAACCAGGCATCGATGTCCTGCTGTTCGATACGCTGGGCGATCTGTTCGATCAGCCCGGCAGTGTCTGGATGCAGTTCGCCGGTTTCCTTGTGAACAAACAGCGTGATCGGTACACCCCAGGTACGCTGCCGGGAAATACACCAGTCCGGGCGACCGCTGACCATGCCTTCGATGCGCGCCTGTCCCCAGTGGGGTATCCAGCGGGTATCGTGGATCGCTGCCTCGGCTGCAGGGCGCAGGCCGTTCTGATCCATGCTGATGAACCATTGGGGTGTGGCGCGGAAGATGATCGGGGTTTTGTGACGCCAGCAGTGCGGATAGCTGTGCTTCATTTTTTTCTGTTTCAGCAGCACGCCGTTTTTCTGCAGCGTCTCCAGCACCGCGGCGTTGGCCTTGTTGACATGCATGCCGGCAAACAACTCGGTGTCCGGCAGGAATACGCCGTCGCTGCCGACCGGATTGTAGACCTCCAGCCCGTAGCGGCTGCCGACGATGTAGTCATCCTGACCGTGGCCTGGCGCCGTGTGTACCGCACCGGTGCCCGCGTCGGTAGTGACGTGATCGCCCAGAATCACCGGGACGGTGCGATCGTAGAACGGATGCTGCAGCAGCTGGTGCTCCAGCTGAACGCCCTGACATTCACCGAGTACGGTGTAATCCTCGAAACCGTAGCGCTTCAGCGCACTGCTGGCCAGCGTAGCTTCCAGTAATAGCCTGACGGGGCCATCGGCAGACTCGGCTTGTATCAACTGATACGTCAGCTGCGGATGTAACGCGACCGCCATGTTGGCGGGCAAGGTCCACGGGGTCGTGGTCCAGATAACGACGGCAAGCGGACCTTCACCTGCAGCATCGATGCCGGCTGCAGACAGAAACGCGGTTACATCGGCGGCCTTGAACATGACGTCGATGGCGGGCGATTCCTTGTCCTGGTATTCGACTTCGGCTTCGGCCAGTGCCGAGCCGCAATCCAAGCACCAGTGCACCGGTTTGCTGCCCTTGTGCAGATGGCCGCGGTCGATGACCTTACCCAGCGAACGCACGATATTGGCTTCGAACGTCGGGTTCATCGTCAGATAGGGATTATCCCAGTCACCCAGCACACCCAGGCGTTTGAAATCTTCACGCTGGTCGTCGACCTGTTGCCGGGCATAGTCGCGGCAATGCTGACGGAAGGTTTTGGCATCGACTTTGTCGCCGGCCTTGCCGACTTTCTTCTCCACCATCAGTTCGATCGGCAGGCCGTGACAGTCCCAGCCGGGCAGGTAGCGGGCGTCAAAACCATCGATAGTGCGGCTCTTGACGATGATGTCTTTCAGGATTTTGTTCACCGCGTGACCGATGTGGATGTCACCGTTGGCGTAGGGGGGGCCATCGTGCAGCACAAATGTCGGCCGGCCTTTCGATCGCTCTCGGATCTTGGCGTAGAGATCGATATCGTTCCACGTCTTCAGCATTTCCGGCTCGCGCTGAGCCAGATTGCCGCGCATCGGGAAACCAGTATGGGGCAGATTGAGCGTGTTTTTGTAGTCGGCCATGTTTTGTTAGTAAAAAAATAAATAATGCGTCATTTGAAGACTAAATCCGGCGTATTTTATAGATAGCACTGAATGGTGCGCTATGCCTTGTTCATTATTCTGTCATCACGATGAGTTTTTCATTGATTTATGCAGTTCCAGTGCGCGCACGCAATCGATTTCTATCTGTTGTTTCAACAACTCGATGGTGTCGTATTTTTTCTCGTCGCGTATTTTATGATGAAACGAGACGCATACATTCATGCCATAGATGTCTTCGGCAAAGTCGAACAGGTGAACTTCCAGCTGGTCACGTACGCCATCGACCGTCGGACGTTTGCCGATGTTGGCGATACCAGCGACCTCACCGAGCTCGGTCGAACACAAGGTCACCGTATACACGCCACTGATCGGTATCGCCGGGCGTTTCAGCCGTATATTTGCAGTTGGAAACCCAATCGTTCGGCCGCGCTTGTCACCGTGTGCCACTCGCCCACAGATACGGTAGGGCCGGCCGAGCATGTGTTCAGCATCCAACAGGCGGTCCTCCATCAGGGCTTTTCGGACACCGGTGCTGCTGACGCGGACATTATCTACGCTGTGGGTGGGTAAGGAAAGCACCTCAAAACCGTATTGGTCGCCGGCTGTTCTCAAATAGTCAAAATCGCCGCTGCGGCCTTTGCCGAAACGGAAGTCATCACCGATGACTATGACTTTGACGGCGAGGGCATCGACCAGCACCTGCGCGACGAATTCCTCGGCGCTCAACTGCGCCAGCGCCTCATTGAAGGGCAGGATCAGCAACATGTCCGGGCGCAACGAAGGGTCCAGCGCCACGATCGATGTGTAACGTTCGCGTGCACTCGTCAGGCGCGGCGCCGGGTCGTTTTTACAGAAATATTCATGCGGCAGCGGGTCGAAGCTCATCAGGCAGGAGGGGATGCTGCGCTGATTGGAATTTTGTGCGAGCAGGCGCAATAAAGCCTGATGTCCCTGATGCACGCCATCGAAGTTGCCTATCGTTAGAGCGCAATGGCGGTGCTCGGGTTTCAGATTGTGAAGGCCGCGAACAAAATGCATGGTTTTCCAGTTACTGAGTAACTATATGAAAAGCAGTAGTATATCAGTGATTGCTTGTGGACCTGATAGAAACAGCACATTTATGCGGTTGGCGACGTGCGCTTTTCTCAGGCCAGCGGTAGAGTGCGCCGTGCGCACCGAATATTCGTACCGACAAAAATGGTGCGCACGGCGCACCCCACATCGCATTTCGATCGTTTCATCGGTTACACCTGCATATTTGCTGCGTTAGATCAGCGGCGTTTCAAGCGTTTCGGTTTGACGCCGCTAAACCAGAGTATCGCAAGATAGACAGCCGCCGCGAGTGTAATGATACCGCCCAGAAAGAGTACCCGCTCGAGCACCGTTAGCCATGTCCAGATCTCGAGACCCGGTGTCAGGTAGAACACCAGGACGCTCATTGTGATCAGTGCAAACAGCGTTTTTATCATCATTTGCCTCCAACCGGGTAGGGGTTGGTAGACGCCGGCTCGACGCAGGCCTCGATACAACAACACCGCGTTGATATAGCCCGAACTGCTGGTCGCCAGTGCCAGGCCGACATGTGGTGCTTGATACTGCAGCATCACCAAGGGCACGACGAAGAGAATATTGAGTGCCATATTGCTGATCATCGCAGTGATCGCGATCTTCACCGGCGTTTTGGTATCCTGGCGCGAGTAGTAACCAGGAGCTAGCACCTTGATCATGATGAAGGCCGGTAACCCGAGGACATAGGCCATCAGGCTCAGGCTGGCCATGTATGCGTCGTTTGCAGAAAAATCGCCGTGCTGAAACAGTGTCGCCAGTATGGGACCCGCCAGTATCAGCAGACCGATACAGGCGGGTAGCGCGATCAGCATCACCAGCTTGAGTGCCCAATCCAGAGTTGCGTTAAAACTGTCATGCGATTCGTTGGCGTGTTGTTGTGATAGCGCGGGTAGAATCACCGTGGCGATCGCGATACCGAGTACGCCCAAAGGAAATTCGAGCATGCGGTCCGAGTAATACAACCAGGTGACGCTACCGACCATCAGGAAGGATGCGATGACCGTGTCCAGCAACAGGTTGATCTGCGCCACCGACGAGCCGATCACGGCGGGTAGCATCAGACGCAGGATCTTGCTGACACCTTCGTGACGACGCCGAAGGCGGGGTATCGGAAGCAGCTTTAGTTTCAGTAGCCACGGAAATTGCAGTAGCAACTGCAGCAAACCGGCGGCGGCCACCCCCCAGGCTAGCGCCATCAGCGGTATCTCAAACAACGGCGATAGCCAGATTGCAGCGGCGATCAGGCACAGGTTGAGGATGACCGGTGTGAACGCCGGCAACGCGAATTTGTGGTAGCTGTTCAAAATGCCGCCGGCGAGGGCAACCAGTGCGATAAAGAACAGATAAGAAAAGGTGATACGCAGCATGTCAGCCGTCAGCTGGAAGCGTATCGGTTCGTCCCAGAAACCTGGTGCGAACAGATAGACCAGCAGCGGCGATGCCAGCGAACCGAGCACTGTGATCAACAGCAGCACGCTACCGAGCGTGCCAGCGACATGATCGACCAGGTCGCGCAAGGCCTCACGGCTACGTTTTTCCTTGTACTCGGAGAACACCGGCACGAAGGCTACCGAGAAAGCGCCCTCGGCAAACAAGCGGCGCATGAAGTTCGGAATCTTGAACGCGATCAGGAAGGCATCGGTAGCGCCGCTGACACCGAACACTGTTGCCAGCGTGATATCGCGCAACAAGCCGAATATTCGGGATAGCAGGGTCATGCCGCCGACCGTTAGCGTGGATTTCAGCAGTTTGATGCTCAGCGCGGCTCTCCGTTGATTATTATTGTTATGTCCGGAAAAAATACCGCATTGTAACCCGAAAAACATTGACAAAAGCAGCAGAAGCTGGCATTTTACGCGCTCTTTTAAACCAGCACAGATAGATACGTGGCAAATTCACCCGGAGCAAGAAAACGCGCCCGTCAGGCCGTTAACCGTCGCGCCCAAAACATGGGCATGCGCGCGATGATGCGTACCTGCGTCAAGAATGTATATTATGCGATCGAGAAAGGCGACAAGGCTGCCGCCGAAGCTGCTTTCAAACAGGCGGAGCCTGCGATCGATCGTATGGCCAACAAGGGCCTGATTCACAGAAATAAGGCGTCACGCCATAAGAGCCGACTGAACCATCACATTCACAATATGTGATCGTATTTGCTGTCCGATTTTGAAAAAGCCCCGCATCGCGGGGTTTTTTTGTGTGTGTTTTCACCGCAAAGGCGCAAAGAACGCAAAGAATAACAGGGATAAATGTTAACCGCAGAGGCGCGGAGACGCAGAGAAAACTTTATGTCTGTGTAGAAGCGACGATAGTCGCAAATTGCCGATGTTCGCGACTATCGTCGCTTCTACAAAATAAACCTAGTTAGAACTGTTCATACCATAGGTGTGTAAGCTCCTTTCGTTCAGGTTTTATTAAACAAGAAAAACCTCTGCGTCTCTGCGCCTCTGCGGTTAAAAATCCATTCCCTTTGCGCCTTTGCGGTGAATGAATCTGCCCTAAAGGAGTACCAAATTATCGCGGTGGATCAGCTCGGGTTCATCGACATAGCCCAGCGTGTTTTCGATTTCGTGCGAGGCTTTGCCCATGATTTTTCGGGCCTCATCTGCCGAGTAATTCACCAGTCCACGAGCCATTTCGACGCCATCGGGTGACAGGCAGCTGACGATGTCACCGC
>JABDQW010000201.1 GCA_013042055.1 Gammaproteobacteria bacterium
TGTCTCGCATCCATCGTGATTTTCAGGTCGGTGACCAGACCGTACATGCTCTGGATGATGTCACGCTGAGCATCGATTCGGGCGAATACATATCCATCATGGGCCCGTCTGGTTCCGGAAAATCAACTCTGCTGAATCTGCTGGGGCTGCTGGATCAGCCCAGCGCCGGCAGTTATTGTCTTAACGGCGAGGATGTCACAGCGCTCAGTGACATCGAACAGGCCCAGGTGCGAAACCGCGAAATCGGCTTTGTGTTTCAGATGTTTCATCTGGTGCCACGCCTGACGGCAGCCGAGAATGTCGAATTACCATTGATACTCGCTGGTATGGCGCCCGAACAACGCGCACCCAAGGTCGCGCGTGCACTGGGCGAACTGGGCCTCAGCGACCGCAGTCATCACAAACCGGATCAGCTGTCCGGCGGCCAGCGTCAACGGGTTGCGATCGCGCGTGCCACCGTGACTGAACCGAATGTGCTGCTCGCCGATGAACCCACCGGCAATCTCGACCACAAGTCGGGAAAGGATGTGGTTCGCATCCTCGAGGAACTCAACCAACGGGGAATCACGCTGATCATGGTCACCCATGATCCGGAAATGGGTCAACGTGCCAGACGCCAACTGCACATGATGGATGGTCGTCTGGATATCGATCAGCTGAACGACTCCGAGGATATCGATCATGGCGCTGCATAGTTCCGATATCGCCTGGTTTTCCTGGGGTGCACTGCGTGGGTATCCGACGCGTACGTTTCTGATGCTGATCGCGATGGCGATCGGTGTCTCGGCGGTGGTGATACTGACCTCTTTGGGTGAAGGCGCACGCCGCTATGTGACCGACCAATTCGCTTCCCTTGGTACCAATCTGGTGATCGTGTTCCCGGGGCGCTCGGAGACAGCGGGTTTCAATCCGTCGACGATGATGGGAGAGACGCCGCGTGACCTGACGCTGGATGATGCGCAGGCTCTGACACGCAGTCACAACGTCCGAAGAATCGCACCGATCAATGTTGGCTCCGCCGATGTCAGTCATCTGAACCGCTCGCGGCAAGTGGTCGTGATCGGCACCAATCACGAAATGCTCGCAATTCGTCACTGGGAACTGGCGCAGGGTAAGTTCTTGCCGGCGCTCGATTTAGACCGGGCGACACCCGTGGCCGTAATTGGCAGTACGATACGCGACGAACTGTTCGGCTCTGAACGCGCGCTGGGGCAATGGGTGCGTATCGGTGACCGGCGTTTTCGCATCATCGGCATCATGGGATCGGAGGGACGCTCTATTGGTGTCGACGTCGAGGAAACCGTGATGATACCGATCGCTTCGGCCCAGCAGATCTTCAATACGTCTTCGGTGTTTCGCATCCTGGTCGAAGTCAAAACACGCGACGCTATAGCGTCGGTCAAGCAATTCATTGTCGATACCTTGCAGGAGCGGCATCAGGGCATCAAGGATGTGACCGTGATCACTCAGGATGCCGTGCTCGAGACGTTCGACCGGATTCTGGGCGCGTTGACTTATGCGGTCGGCGGTATTGCGGCGATCAGCCTGGCGGTGGCGGGTATCCTGATCATGAACGTCATGTTGGTCGCTGTCTCACAACGCACCGCCGAAATCGGACTGCTCAAAGCCCTGGGGGCATCACCTGGTCAAATCACCGCTCTGATACTCGCTGAGGCCTTGATGTTATCTATGCTCGGCGCGATTGCCGGGTATTTGCTCGGCCAGCTGGGTAGTTGGTCGATACGTTACGCTTTCCCGGACTTGCCGGCTTTTGCTCCGCTGTGGGCTGTGGTGATTGCACTGCTGGTCGCAGTGGCAACGGGACTGTTGTTCAGCTTGATGCCTGCACGTCGCGCAGCACATCTGGATCCTGTGTTGGCACTGTCTGGTCGTTAGCACGGAGGCGGACACTTAAAGCATGCGTGTACGCGATTTTCTGAACCTGACCGGAACCTCACTTGTCGCCCATCGCATGCGCAGCTTTCTGACGGCGTTGGGTATCGCCGTCGGCATTGCTGCCGTGGTCCTGCTGACATCGATAGGCGAAGGTGTGCATCAGTTCGTGCTGTCGGAATTCACCCAGTTTGGCACGACCTTGGTCAGCATCGATCCTGGCAAGACGACGACACATGGTGGCAGCGTCGGCGGTTTTGGCACTGAACGGCCGTTGACGATCGAAGACGCCGAAGCGCTGCAGCGGTTACCGTTTGCACGCGCTGTCGTGCCCTTGGTGCAGGGTAACGCCGAGGTCGAAGCCAACAATCGGAGCCGACGCACGACGGTTTACGGCGCAGGACCGGCGTGGCCCGAGGCCTACCGAATGCAGGTCAAATCGGGTCGGTTCCTGCCGGATGATGACCCGCTGGCGCCGCGTGCGTATGCCGTATTGGGCAGTAAGATGCGCAAGGAGTTGTTTGGTGACCGCAGTCCTTTGGGTCAACGCATCACCATCGGTGGTAGTCGTTATCGTGTGATTGGCGTGATGGAGTCCAAGGGCAACGTGCTCGGCTTTGATCTCGACGATACGGTTTATATCCCGGCGGCACGTGCCCAGAGTCTGTTTAATAAAGACACGTTGTTTCGGATCGACGTCATGTACGCGGAGGGAACACCGGTCGATAAAGTGGTTGATGGTATCAGCGCGGTGCTCGAGGCGAGGCACGGCAGGGATGACGTGACCATCACCACGCAACAGCAGATGCTGGATGTACTGGGATCGGTGCTGGATGTGTTGACCTTCGCTGTTGCTGCCATTGGCGGTATTTCACTGCTGGTCGGCGGCATCGGTATTGTCACCATCATGACCATCGCCATCAATGAACGCACCAATGAAATCGGCCTGTTGCGCGCACTCGGTGCGAAGCAGTCGCAAGTGTTGAGTCTGTTTCTGGGTGAAGCAATCGTACTCGCCGCTGTTGGCGGTTTGGGAGGCCTTGTACTGGGTGTGGGGATTTCACAACTGCTGCATCTGGCTTTACCGGCTTTGCCGGTGCATACACCGGCACTTTATGTGATCTTGGCCGAGGTGATCGCCGTTGTAATCGGCCTTGCCGCCGGTGTGCTACCCGCACGACGTGCCGCCATGCTGGATCCTGTTGAAGCCCTGAGGTCCGAGTGACACTTGCGTTTGCGCTGCTCGCAGCATATACCCTCAAAGCCGGCTGAAACGAAAGCCTCGAACATCCAGATAAGGCCGCATTGTGCGGGCTTTTTTGGTATGATTCGCTTCCAACGAAAGCGAGAGTGGCGGAATTGGTAGACGCGCTGGATTTAGGTTCCAGTGTCTTTGACGTGAGAGTTCGAGTCTCTCCTCTCGCACCAGATTCTCATTTAATCAAAAACTTCCGAGGTTACTATGCAGGTCTCAGTCGAAGCGGGCGAAGGTCTCGAACGCAAGCTGAAAATACAGATTCCTACCGAGACAGTGGAAACGCAGGTCGAAAGCCGACTCAAGTCGATGGTGTCAAGAGTTAAAATCGACGGCTTCCGCCCGGGCAAGGTGCCGCTCAAGATCGTGAGGCAGCATTATGGCGATCAGGTTTTTCAGGAAGTGGCTAGCGAATTGATCCAGAAGTCATTTCATGACGCACTGACTCAGGAGGATCTAAATCCCGCCGGGGATCCGGCGATTTCCACTGACGGTATCAAGCCGGGTGCACCGTTGGAATATACGGCAACGTTCGAAGTCTATCCCAAGGTCGAATTATCGCCGGTCGAGGATCTAAAACTGGAAAAGATCAAATCCGCGGTTTCGGATGCGGATGTGGATAACATGATCGAAACCCTGCGCAAACAGCGCACTACCTGGGAGGTGGTCGATCGTGCCTCGACAGACGACGATCGGGTGACGATCGACTTTATCGGTAAAGTCGATGGCGAGGCATTCGACGGCGGTTCCGCCGAGGGTGTAGCGGTGACAATCGGCAGTGGCAGCATGATCCCGGGTTTTGAAGACAAACTCATAGGCCTCAAGGCGGCGGATGAAACCACGTTCGAGGTCAAATTTCCTGAGGATTACCAGGCGGACCATCTTGCTGGTAAGGAGGCCGAATTCGAGGTCAAGCTTATCGATGTCAGAGAGTCGGCACTGCCTGAAGTCGATGAAGAATTCGCCACGGCATTTGGAGTGGAAGATGGGAGTATCGAGCAGTTGCGCAACGACATACGTGGCAATATGGAACGCGAGATGGAGAGCCGTATACGGGCCGAGATGAAGAACGCCGTGATGGATCAGCTCATCGAGAGCAACCCGCTCGAGGTGCCGGCTGCGATCGTAAAGCACGAAGCCGAGACGCTGAAAAAGCAGACGGCTGCGCAAATGCCTGGCGCGGACCAGCCTATCGAGGTCTATATGGACGAAGCCACGCGACGCGTAAAACTCGGCCTGATACTCGCCGAGGTGGTCAAAAAGGCAGAGCTTAAACCAGATCCTGTCAGGGTTCGTGAGCGCGTTGAACAAATGTCGAAGGATTATGAAGATCCGGACGAATTTGTCCGTTACTACCAGGGCAATCCACAGTTATTGAGAGGTATCGAGACACTAGTGATGGAAGATTTGGTGGTCGACTGGATAGTCGATCGGGCTGGAGTCAATGAAACTGAATGCTCATTCGACGATCTAATGTATAAATCACAATAATTCAGCTATATATAGCTGTAGCCATTCAACACGCAGGATACCCAAATGCAACATAAAGATCATTCCCAAGGTGCGCTTGAGACAAAGGCATTGAATCTTATTCCTATGGTGGTGGAGCAAACCGCGCGAGGTGAGCGTTCCTACGATATTTATTCTCGTCTGCTGAAAGAGCGGGTGATATTTGTAGTCGGGCCGGTCGATGACCACATGGCCAACCTCGTTGTGGCCCAGTTGCTCTATCTGGAGTCAGAGAATCCAGACAAGGACATCTCGCTGTATATCAATTCGCCCGGCGGTGTTGTCACCGCGGGGCTGGCCATTTATGACACCATGCAGTTTGTCAAACCTGACATCAGCACATTGTGTGTGGGGCAAGCGGCTAGCATGGGTGCTGTGCTACTGGCTGGCGGTCACAAGGGTAAACGCTATACTTTGCCTCACTCGCGTGTGATGATTCACCAGCCTCTCGGTGGATTTCAGGGCCAGGCTTCGGATATCGATATTCACGCCCGTGAAATCCTCAAGGTTCGTGATCAGTTGAACCGGATACTGGCGAAGCATAGTGGTCAACCCATCGAAAAGATTGGCGAAGATACTGAGCGTGACAATTTCATGAGCAGTGACGAAGCAGCTGCCTATGGTTTAATCGACGAGGTGCTGGATACCCGGTCCTGAGCCAAAAACGCGACGCGGTGGGCGCGAGACAATAGGTACGGTTTGAGTGAAGAGCAAGCTTGCGGACGCGAAGACTAGCCTGAACCGTGATAGGCATGCCGGAAAAACACGCTGTATTCTTGCTCATCCAGCTTTCCTCCAAATCGTCAATGCATTGTCAGTTTTCTACGCCGCCTGGTGAGAAATGCGGGCTCGCTGTGGGCGACAAGCCACCTGTTTATTCAACTCAACGACGCATCCCATGTCCGATCTGCGGAAACTTCCAGGTCGTTTTCGCACGCACACGATGCAATGATGGATTGATCGATGCTGTTATCATTCTCCTACAAAGTAACGGGTTTCAGTCTGCGCACCCTGCGTTTTGCTTATTTAGTAACCAGTTGGACGATTATTTAGCAAAAATTTGTACAATTGGCGCGCCAATGCGTCAAAATTTTGGCTAATATGCTTGAATTTTTGTCGGTTTATTGTAAAAAACAGCGCTTTCGTCGAGAAATCGCTGATTGAATTAATGAATTGCGCTATTGTCTATATACTATCGTAACCAACTTGAAAACTTGCAACCGCCATGCGAAATTGGCAATGTAGTGTTGTAGCCATAAACAAGGGGCCTATATGAGCGACGACAATAACCATTCAGGTAACGATACTGAGAAACTTCTTTATTGCTCGTTCTGTGGTAAGAGTCAGCATGAAGTAAAAAAACTGATTGCTGGTCCTTCTGTCTACGTTTGTGACGAATGTGTCGAGCTATGCAATGACATCATTCGAGAAGAACTGGAGGAAGAGTCCACGTCTGCGATACGGAAATTGCCAACGCCGCATGAAATCAACACAATTTTGAACGATTATGTCATCGGGCAAGAGCGTGCCAAGAAAGTCTTGTCGGTTGCGGTCTACAATCACTACAAGCGTCTCGAGGTCAAACACAAGAAGGATGACATCGA
Source organism: Gammaproteobacteria bacterium (assembly GCA_013042055.1). GTDB lineage: Bacteria > Pseudomonadota > Gammaproteobacteria > SZUA-229 > SZUA-229 > JABDQW01. Next base: position 6,262 of record JABDQW010000201.1, read on the forward strand.
ACTCTCTAAAAGCAATATTTTACTGATCGGGCCAACCGGGTCGGGTAAAACATTACTCGCCGAAACCATGGCGCGTCTGTTGAATGTTCCGTTCACCATCGCCGATGCGACGACCTTGACGGAAGCCGGCTATGTTGGCGAGGACGTCGAAAACATCATTCAGAAATTGCTGCAGAAGTGTGATTACGATGTCGAAAAAGCACAAACAGGTATCGTCTACATAGACGAAATCGACAAGATATCTCGCAAGTCGGACAACCCTTCGATAACCCGTGATGTTTCCGGTGAGGGTGTGCAGCAAGCGCTGTTGAAATTGATAGAGGGAACGGTTGCGTCAGTGCCACCACAGGGTGGTCGCAAGCATCCGCAGCAAGAGTTTCTGCAGGTCGATACTGCAAAAATACTTTTCATCTGTGGTGGTGCTTTTTCCGGATTGGATAAGGTCGTAAGAGACCGTTCTGAGAAAAGTGGTATTGGTTTTGGTGCTCAAGTGCGCAGTAAAGAGGATGAAATCAGTGCGTCTCAAGTGCTGATGGATTTGGAAGCCGACGATTTGATTCAGTACGGCTTGATACCTGAATTCGTTGGGCGCTTACCGGTGATCGCGACGCTGGAGGAGCTTGATGAAGACGCGTTGGTTACCATACTCAAAGAGCCCAAGAATGCACTAGCCAAGCAATATGCGAAGATGATCGAAATGGAAGGCTGCGAACTGGAACTGCGTGATGATGCATTGCGTGCGATTGCGCTCAAAGCCATGCAACGCAAAACCGGTGCGCGTGGTCTGCGAACCATTCTGGAAAACGTTCTGCTGGAGACTATGTACGATCTGCCATCACAGGAAGATGTAGTCAAGGTAGTCATTGATGAGTCTGTAATCGAAGGTGTCAACAAGCCCTTCCTGGTCTACGAGGGGGGCGATAGTCATCAGGCGCCAGCAGAACTTCAGGCGTCACGAGAATAGCGGTACCGTCAGATCGAAGACTTGATTTCTTCGAATCTGGCCGCACTATTAAGGAAACATAACAATTGAGGCGCCTATGGCCACAACTACTGATCACAATGATTTGAGTGCTTCCGCAACGGAAGTTCCTGTCTTACCACTTAGGGACGTTGTGGTTTACCCTCACATGGTAATCCCGTTGTTCGTCGGTCGCGAGAAATCCATACAGGCACTCGATGCTGCGATGCAGGATAATAAACAGATACTCCTGGTGGCACAGAAGAGTGCAGATATCGATGATCCGGGTGTCGATGATGTGTACGAACTCGGTACCATGGCGACAATTCTACAGCTGCTCAAACTGCCGGACGGCACCATCAAGGTGTTGGTCGAAGGCGTGCAACGTGCGCGTGTGATTAATCTTAGAGATGGCGACGAGTTCTTTGTCGGTGGATTTAGCTTATTGGAAAACGAGATTGCTGTCGATGACAAAGAACTGGAAATACTTTCACGGTCAATATTGGGCGCATTTGATCAATATGTAAAACTGAACAAGAAGGTACCCGCTGAAATCTTGACATCGCTCTCGGGTATCGACGAACCATCGCGTCTGTCCGATACCATTGCTGCGCATATGTCATTGAAGCTCGATGAAAAACAGAAGATTCTCGAGATCATCGATGTTCATCAAAGGCTCGAGTACTTGATGAAATTGATCGATGGCGAAATCGACTTACTGCAAATCGAAAAACGTATCCGCGGTCGAGTCAAGCAGCAAATGGAAAAAAGTCAGCGTGAGTACTATCTTAATGAGCAAATGAAGGCCATACAGAAAGAACTCGGCGACCTCGAAGATACACCAAATGAAATCGAGGAACTGGAACAACGTATCGAAAAGGCAGGCATGCCCAAGGACGCCAGGAAAAAAGCGATCAATGAACTGAACAAGTTAAAGATGATGTCGCCAATGTCTGCAGAAGCGACCGTTGTGCGTAACTACATCGATTGGCTGGCTGACTGTCCGTGGAAGAAAAGAACCAAAATCAGCAATGATTTGAGCAAAGCCGAAAAAGTCCTGAATGATGATCACTACGGCCTGGAGAAGGTCAAAGAACGTATACTCGAATATCTGGCTGTGCAGCAGCGCGTTAAAAAGCTCAAAGGTCCGATCCTGTGTCTGGTAGGCCCGCCTGGCGTTGGTAAGACGTCGCTTGGTCAGTCCATCGCGCGTGCGACCAATCGCAAGTACACACGCATGGCGCTTGGTGGTGTGCGTGATGAGTCTGAAATCCGCGGGCACCGCAGAACTTACATTGGCTCATTGCCGGGTAAGGTAATCCAGAACCTGAGTAAGGTTGGCACTCGTAACCCATTGTTCTTGCTTGACGAAATAGACAAGATGGCGGCCGACTTCAGGGGCGATCCGGCATCGGCCTTGCTCGAAGTACTCGATCCAGAACAAAACCACACTTTTGCCGATCATTATCTCGAAGTCGATTTTGACCTGTCAGATGTGATGTTTGTTGCGACTGCGAATAGCATGAACATACCAGCCCCGCTGCTGGATCGCATGGAAGTGATTCGTCTACCCGGTTATACCGAAGACGAAAAGACGGCCATTGCGCACAAGTATCTGTTACCCAAGCAGATGAAAAATAATGGCTTGAAAGATGGCGAGCTCCAAGTCAGTGACTCGGCTCTGCGAGATATTGTGCGCCTGTATACACGTGAAGCAGGCGTACGCAGCCTGGAACGCGAAATTGCAAAGATTTGCCGCAAGGTTGTGAAGAACGCAGTACTCAAGCCCACAGACAAAGTGACCTCGGTGACGTCGCGTAATTTGGACAAGTATCTGGGTGTGCATCGCTTCCGCTACGGTGAGGCCGAAGAGGATGATCAAGTCGGCATGGTCAATGGTCTCGCCTGGACCGAAGTGGGCGGAGAATTGCTCACAATTGAGTCAGCTATGGTTACTGGTAAAGGTAAGTTGTCGTTTACCGGTCAGCTCGGTGATGTCATGCAGGAGTCGATCCAGGCGGCAATGACAGTTATGCGAAGTCGTTCCTCTGCGCTTGGGCTGGAACCAGATTTCCAGGACGATATCGACATTCATATCCACGTACCTGAAGGCGCCACGCCCAAGGACGGCCCTAGTGCAGGCATAGGCATGTGTACTGCCATCGCTTCCGTATTGACTGGTACAGCTGTCAGGGCGAGCGTGGCGATGACGGGTGAGATCACGTTACGTGGTGAAGTGCTACCGATCGGTGGCTTGAAGGAAAAGTTACTGGCCGCGCACAGGGCTGGTATCAAAACAGTGCTTATCCCAGAGCAAAACCGCAAAGACCTTGCTGAGATGCCTAAGAATATCCTAACCAAACTGGATATCAAACCGGTGCGCTGGATTGACCAAGTTCTTGAGTTGGCTTTGGTGGAAATGCCGACACCACTCGAAGAAAAATCCGCAAGCGAGAGAAAAGCAAATAACCAGGGAAAAGGCAAAAAGAACAGGGATAGCGTTCGCCATCACTAATCCTAAGTAGTACACGATCAGCACATGCAATAGTTTGTAACATTGCATGTGTTTTTATTTATTAAACAGCGTTTTTTCCCTATAATACCGCAGATTTCTAGACCTTGTCGTTGGTGCTACGCGTCTCGGGCTGCTAGATGGTATACGGTCTTGAATATCTACGATAACGACGCGGTCTGCTATTCATAGGAAAAAATCAACGGGTTAAGTCACTTATTAATAATCACTTACAACACCTAATGGGAAACAATATCAATGAATAAATCGGAACTGATTGATGCTGTTGCTGATGCAGCAGATTTGTCCAAAACTGACTCAGCGCGAGCGCTTGATGCAGTGGTTAGTACAATTGCAGATGCACTCAAAACCGGTGACCAGGTCAGTGTTGTTGGCTTCGGGACCTTCCTGGTTCGCAAACGCGCTGCGCGTACAGGTCGCAATCCGCAGACGGGTGCGGAAATCCAGATAGCTGCAGCAAATGTGCCTGCATTTAAGCCTGGCAAAGCGCTGAAAGATAACGTAAACTAACGCGCTCTCTCAGTAGGGGTGCTTAGCTCAGCTGGTAGAGCGTCGCCCTTACAAGGCGAATGTCGGGGGTTCGATCCCCTCAGCACCCACCAAATGGAGCGGTAGTTCAGCTGGTTAGAATACCGGCCTGTCACGCCGGGGGTCGCGGGTTCGAGTCCCGTCCGCTCCGCCATTTTCCCAGGGTGCTGCCCGGAGCTCGTCCACTTCGGCCTAGTTCGAACCCTTTAGGCGGAGCCGCTTTACTGTCCTTCTAGCAGTAAATCTAGGAACGCACGTGGCGAAACGACTCTTATGCCTGCCCGCGCGGTTTCCGGAAAATGCTTGAGATTCCCGGTCACCAGGAAGCCTGCGTTGCTGGAAACGGCGACTTCGATGAACATCTGATCCCACGGATCAGGTAGTTTGACTGCAAGAGGGGACGCGAGCGTCGGTGATCCTGCCGCTTCAAGAAAACCGATCAATTCTTCAACCAGATCCAGGTCGAACGAGAACTTGGTTCGCGTGAGCACGTCCCGATACTCGGAAATGATTCTCTCATCGAAACACAAGGTCACACGTTCGGTGAGGAGGGCTCGGAGGACTGCTGCAGGAGGGCCATTTGGGGAAAGGATCCCGGACACTAGAACGTTGGTGTCGAGTACGATCTTCAACCGGTCTTTCTCTTCACCCGTGAATGCTGAATTTCGGAGTCAATCT
>JABDQW010000202.1 GCA_013042055.1 Gammaproteobacteria bacterium
CCACTCTGTCGCGGCCGCTCTCCTTGGCCAGATACAGCGCCTCATCGGCGTGTTCGAGCAGCTGTGAAATACTCACGGTATCGGCCAGTGCCTCGGCGACACCGAAGCTCGCCGTGAGCTTCACGGCCTGACCCGAAAGATTCAACGAAGTTGATTTAATATTTTGGCGTAACGCGTCGGCCGTTTGCTCGCCCCGGGCCAGACTGGTGTAGGGCAGCGCCAGACAGAATTCTTCTCCGCCGTAACGACCGACGATAGCACCGTCCATCGGACAGTCATTCAGAATGTCAGAGACGATACGAATAGCTTCATCGCCAACAGCGTGACCAAAGCGATCGTTGATCGATTTGAAATGATCGATGTCGACCATGATGCAGGCCATGTCGGTGTTGGTTCGGGCCGCTTCTCTGAACATCTCCTCGGCAATGTCGAACAGCGCCCTGCGGTTGTAGCAACCGGTCAATGCATCGCGGGATGCCAGCACCTCGAGCTCCTGGTTCTTGCGCCGGATTTCCGCATCGTTTTTCTGCAAGGTCGTCACCGCATTCTCGAGCAGGATGTTCGATTCTTCGACGTCGGTAATGTCGTCGAACGTGACCAGCGCACCGCGCGTTTTGCCGGCGTCATCGAGAATCGGCGCGCTGTTTGCGGATATCGAGCGAACCCCATTGTGTGGTGTCGACAGTTTCATCGCGACACCGATCTTTTTCATGCCTGCTTCGATCGAGTTCAGCCAGGGCAAACGGTCATTGTCTTGGGTTTTCCTGTACTTCCACTTCAGGCTCGATGCTTTTGCGCCGACCAGGGCCTCCGGCTTGCGGTTAACCTGGTTAGCGAAAGCATCATTGGCCATCATGATCTGTTCCTTTTTATCGAGGATCAGTACGCCCTCGGCCAGGGCGTTGAATGCCGAGCGCACGCGCTCGGGCACGACGGCTTTCGGATCGAGCACATGCAGTGCCTTGCGTAATATGAAGTAATAGCCCGTGCTACTGACCATGGCGACAAACAGCAGCAAGCCAAGGACAGACTCGGTCAGCAGTTCCAGGGCACCGACCGTGATCGCTGCGAATTCGACATGCACCGAGCCCCAACGCTCAGCGCCGGCATAGACTGGCACCAGCACCAGATTCTCAGAAGAGCGTTCACCCGTTTCGCGGTTGTAATCGGTGATCTTGAACACACCGTGCTCGGCGACGATATCGCCGTTGACGCGGCTCATCGACGCGGCATGTACATCCCGGTTGCGGTTGACGAAGCTTGCCAATGTCGAATCCAGTAATTCCCAGTCTGCTTTGGTTGCCGCCACCGAAAGTTGTACAGCGATCGATTCGCACACTTTCTTGCGCGCATCCAATATGATCTCGGTCTTCTTCGGGATCAGACCAAACAGGTCCGCGACCAGCAATACGCTGAGCGAAAACAGCACCAGTCCAACACTGAGCCGAATAGCCGGGCTGATTGTGGGCATCTTCATTGTTGTTATTCTCTTATCGTGGAACCACCGAACATCGAATCGACATCGACTTCATTTTCGGCCTGCTGTTTTTGTTTCATGACTTGTTTCAGCTTCTTCAGGTCCTCCATCGAGGTCGGAATTTTGTTCTCATCGATGGTGTCTTCCTTGTCGTCTTGATTGTCTTCGTAAGCTAGTATCGGCAATGGATCGTAGCCCTTCCATAACGGTATGGTTGAAATCAGGCTACTGAACAAGGCGCCGCTGCGCAGAATCCATGCGACCACGCCGGCAGTCAGCACGACGCCGGTGGTTTCTGCCGCCGCCACCCGAATCTCAACGGCGCTGCTCTGTTTTTCGGCCGAATCGGTGATTTCCTGCTTCATCTGATCGATCGCGTTCCACAACGCGGTCATCGATTTAACCTGCACCGATGCAAAGGTCGAGACTTTGAAGTCTTCCACTGCTGTGGCCGTGTATTCCAGATCCTCGACCGGCTCGATCGGCTGCGGTGGCTCAGCGGTAGGTACAGGCTCGACGCGCACCACCGACGCCGGTGGTGGTACCGATGCCGGGGCTGGTGGTGTTGATGTACTCCCGAAGGGTTCGTAGCCGCCACCAAAATCAGGCGTCGTTTCAGTCAGTTTCGTGATCACAGCATCGTCTGTCTGCTGTGGCATCTCCTCGTCCTGCACCGACCCGACTGGCGGGGGTTCGTCTCGAACACCCCTGTCCTCGGCCGGGGCCAGTTGCACTAGGATGCTGAACGTGTTTTCGTTGAGCGAGCCACCCGAGCCGTCCGACAGTATGAAACCAAATTGGTCTGCGGCCGGCACTGACGAGCGGTACACCAACCGATTGCTGTTGATATCGGCCTGGGTGAAGTTGTCATTGAGCATCATTACGACACCGTCCAATCGCAACTCACCGTTCGCAGGCAGTGTTGTCAGCGTATACACAAGCTCGGCAGTCGAGTTGTCGATATCCGTCGCATTCAGCTGACCATTGCTGATCGTGGCCAGCGCACCCGGCGCCGTCACCGCGCCGGTGTTAGTCTGCAATACCGGCATATCGTTGACTGGATTGACCGTGACGGTGAACAGGGTATCGACTGACTGCCCTGCCGGGTCGGTCGCTCGTATCGAGATTTGCGCAGCGCCGTTCATATCGGCTGCATAATCCAGCGTCAGCCTGCCCGTGGCCGCATCGATGCCGGTGGAGGTGAACAGCCCGATCTGGCTGTTGCCGACAATGGCGTAGCTCAGTTCGGCATCGAGGTTATCCGGATCAGCGAAGGCCGCATTCAGATCGATCGTTGTCGCCGCAGCATCCTCGTCGACCGTGATATCCGCGATTCCGTTCGCGGTCGGCGCGTCGTTTGTGCCGATGATCGTGATCACGATATCGTGACTGGTAGCGTCGACACTCGATACGTTGATCGTGTCCGTCAAGGTCTCGCCGTCCGCCAGCCCCTGGATCGCCGCTTGCGTCGTATTCGCTGCATAATGCCAGTCACCCGTGGCATTCAAGGTAATCACGCCGTAGTTGCCACCGAAAACGCCGGCATTGAACGCGGCTTCACCGGCATCTGGATCGCTGATGGTGAGTGAACCACTGACCTCCAGCAGGTTATTCATATCTGGATCAACGTCTTCGGTGACGCTACCGCTGTCGACACCGCCAATCACCGCCGCATCCGGTTGTGCGCTGACATCGATCGACATCGCTGCACTGACAACACCCAACCCGCTATCGTTGACGCTGAAGTCAAAACTGGCCAACGGCGTACCGTTGGCATTTGCGGCCGGGGTGTAGACCAGGGTATCAAGCTGGGCCACGGTCAGGGTGTCGCCATTGACCACCGCGGTGCCGCCGCTGTGCATCAGCGTGCCACTTGCCAGCGACAGATTGGTAATCGTCGCCGAGACCAGCGCATCGCCTTCGGCATCGCTGTAAGTGAAGTCGACCGCAGTGAAGCCGTATGCCGTATCCTCGAGCGTGTTCACGGTGTTGGCCAACGCAACGGGCACGCTGTTGGCGATGTTGACATCGATCGCCATCTGAGCAGGGACAACGCCCGGGCCGGCATCATTTGCCCTGAAATCAAACGTGGCCAGCGGCGCGCCGGTGGTGTTTACCGGCGGTGTATAAACCAGCGAGTCCAGCTGAAATGCGCTCAGCGTATCGCCATTGTTGAGTGTTATACCACCGCTGTAGGTCAGCGTACCGCTGCCCAATGACAGGTTGGTGAATGTCACTGACAACAGTGCATCGCTTTCGACGTCACTATACGTGAAATCGGCCGCGTTGAAGGTATACGCGGTGTTGGCGGTGGTCGTCACTGTATTGGCGATCGCGACCGGCACATCATTCACTGGCGTGACGTCGATATCCATCTGCGCGGTTACCGTACCGGCGCCGGTATCGTTGACACTGAAGTCGAACAGCGCCAGCGGTGCACCATTGGCGTTGGGCGCCGGCAGGTATACCAGCGTGTCGAGTTGCGCCGCGCTCAGCGTGTCACCATTATTCACGCTGATGCCTCCGCTGTGAGTCAGGCTGCCACCGGCCAGTGATAGATTGCTGATCGTAGCCGAGACCAATGCATCCCCTTCAGTATCGGTAAAGGTGAAATCCGCTGCGGTGAAAATGTGTGCGGTGTCTTCCATCACGGTGACTGTGTTGGTTGTCGCCACCGGTACATCGTTCACCGCGGTCACGTCGATAGCCATCTGCGCGGTCACCACGCCGATGCCGGCATCGTCAACTGTGAAGTCGAAGGTCGCCAGCGGCGTGCCATTGACGTTCGCTGCTGGCGTATAGTCCAGCGTATCCAGTTGCGCCGCCGTCAGCGTGTCGCCATCGTTGACGGTAATGCCGCCGCCATAGGTCAGGGTGCCGCCGGCCAGCGATAAATTAGTCAGGCGGGCGGCAACCAGGCTGTCGCCTTCGACATCGCTGAAGGTGAAATCACCGGCGCTGAAATTGTAGGCCGTGTCTTCGGCGGTGGTCACAGTGTTCGTGATTGCGTCCGGTACATCATTGACCGGGTCAACACGGATCGTTACCGTGGCGATGTTCGAATCGACATTGCCGTCATTGGCACGGTAGGTGAACGCATCGATGCCGTTGAAGTTCGCCGTTGGCGTGTAACTGAACGAACCGTCCGGATTCAATGTAAAAGCAGCAGCGTTGGCCGGGCCGCTGACCAGCACCGCGGTCAGCGGATCACCTTCGATATCGAAATCGTTGGTTAGCACGCCATTGACCGCCGGCACATTCAGGGTGTTGTCCTCACTGACGACATAACCGTTCCATCCCGGCATTTCAGTGGCGGTGACACCATCGGCCAAGGTGCCGTGATGGCCCAGTGAGGACTGGTCGGTAACGGCAACACCACTGCCCTCGTCAAAACGCCAGTTACCGATCAGACCGGGCTCCGCGCCAGTCAGCAAACGGTTCATATCGGTCTGGATGTCGAGCTGTGTCCGTGCCGCGTTCCAGACGCGCACCTCGTCGATCTCACCTGTGAAACGCTGGGTGGTGGCGTTTTCGCGCCCACCGATCTGGAGCTCATTGAAGCCGGTATAGTTATCGCCAATCGCACCCGAGCCGTTGTAGGTGTCGACCAGCAAGCCATTGGCATAGGTTCGCACCAGACCGTTGTCGTAGCTGACGGCGATATGGGTCCACGCCTCCGACTGCGCGTAATAACCGGTGTAGTGCCAGTTCCAGTCCGGATCGAGATTATCGAAGGCCCACATGACCTCGCCAGTGGTCGCGTTAATGGCCATCTCGTACTCGCCTTCCTTGTTGATGATGATCTTCGTCCCACTTCCCAGGCCGGTCGGTTTGAACCAGGCTTCCATGGTCATCTGCGTCGACACGTTCAATCCCGGAAAATCGCCGATGCGGACATAATCATCGACACCGTCGAACACCAGACCGATGCGATCATCGCGCGCCAGCGGCGCATCGTTGTCCGCGTTAACCGTGATCGTCACCGTCGCCACATTGGACGCACTGGTACCGTCATGCGCCATGTAACGGAAGCTATCGGTGCCGTTGAAATTGGCCACCGGCGTGTAGTCAAAGGAGCCGTCGTTATACAGGGTAAAAGATGCCGCATTCGAGGGTCCGCTGAACAGCATCGCCGTCAATGTATTCCCTTCCTGATCGTAATCGTTGATCAGTACGCCTTCGGCTGCGCTGACGTTGAGGGTGTTGTCTTCAATCACCGCGTAATTCTGCAGGCCGCCGGCGTACAGGTTGCGGATCTGCTCCGGTGACAACGCGGTTCCGAACAGTGCGACTTCGTCCATATAGCCGCTGTAATAATCCTGCAATGGTGTCACCGAACCGGATCCACTGGTCTGCGTACTGGCACCGATCGCGATGGGTTCGACGTTACCGCTGCCGCCGGATGTGGTGCTAAGTCCGCCGGTGTAGGCATCGCTGTCCTGCAACTGGCCGTCGACGTAGAGTTGCATGCCGCCGGCACCGAAGCTGAAGGCCACGTGATGCCACTGGTTATTCGTCAACGCTGTTGTTGATTGGACAAGGTAGTCGGCCGAAGTGCTCTGCAGGCGGGTCTCGATATTCCCGCTGCCATCGAGATAGATGCTCAAATGCCCGCCGTTGACAGAACCCAATGCATCTTTGGAGAACAGGTCGGCCCGCTGGCTGACGTCGGCCGTGTTGAACCAGAACTGTACAGTACCATCATCGAGCAGGTAGGCCGGATCGTGTGCCAGTGTCATGTAATCGTCGATACCATCGAACAGCAATGCGGTATCGCCATCTGCTGTTATCGCACCGGCCTGGCCCAGCGTGACGCCGTTGTAGCTGCCGTTGTTCAGGCCGGTTGCATCCAGTGCGGTAACACCGGCGGTCTCACCCAGGCGCCAGTATCCACTGGGACCGAGCGAAGTCAGGTAGGTGCTGTAGGCCTGTGGATCATCGGTCGCAGCCGCCGCGAAATTGGCTACAGCATTGATGGTGGCCGCGAACTCGGAGGTATCGGTGAAAGTGCTATAGCTGGCATCACTCTTTGTTGCCGTTGCACTGATGACCGCACCGTTGGCAACCGTGGCCGACAGCGCGGCACTGAAGCTGGCATTACCGCTACCATCGGTGGCCACGTTGACATGACCCAGGAAGGTCTCGCCCTCACCGTAACCGCTGCCATCGCCGGCGCCGCTGGCAAAAAACTCAAGTCGGAAATAATCGTTGGCGGAGCTGTTGAGCGAGCCATCGACCACGATGGTATCGATAGTATTGGTGTCGGCGGCGGTCAACACCGGGAAGTTCTGCAGATTGTTCGAATTACCGTCGCTATCACCGGCATCGTTCGGCGTGACAACACCGTCGCTCGACAGTTGGATGCCGATCAGACCGTTTCCGTAAATGCGGTTGCCCAGTATCGTATTGTTGACCGTTGGCGCATCGCGAACTTCGACACCATGCAAGCCATTATGTGCAATCCGATTGGCTGCATTCGGATCGGTACCGCCGATCAGGTTGCCGGTCGCACCGGCACCGCTGTTTTCGTTGATGTCGATGCCATCGCGCACATTACCCAGTGCAAGCGTACCAGTGATATCAGTGCCGATGAAGTTGCCCTGAATGGTATTGTTGTCACCATTATCGATTTCCATGCCGTCGCTGCCATTGGCGGAAATGATGTTGCGCGCACCCGCCACGGTACCGCCGATAATGTTGCCACCGGCATCCTGTATCTCGATACCTTCCTGTGCGTTACCTCTGTCCAGGGTACCGGTAATATCCGTGCCGATGAAGTTGCCCAGGATCTGGTTGCCCGTGGCTCCTGCGCCGAACAGCGCGATACCGCTGAAGCCGCTGCCCGAAATAATATTGCGTTCCGCAGGGGTGAGCCCGCCGATGATGTTGTTGGATGACTCGATACGAATGTTACCGTGGATACCGGCGCCTGCCAGGTTGTTGCCGGCGATGGTGACACCATCGGCCTGAAGCCCGAGGATGTTCGCGGTTATCGTGTTGTTTCCTCCGAGCAGCAGGATACCGTCGTTCTGGAAATTCTGAATCACCAGGCCGCGAATCGTCGAACCACCCCCGCTGGGGCCGATCACCAGGCCATCAACGGCGCCAGCCGAGGACCCGTCGATAACAACCACCGGGCGCGGCGAGCTATCGCCGGCGTAGCTGAAATCCGGCTCAGCGGTACCATCGATGATTACCGCCTCATCAATCACTGGCAACGGGCCGCTGAGATTGATGATATGCGGCCCTGCCCCGGCGATGTTGAATGAAATCGTATCGACAACACCGGTGTTGGCATTGGCATCCAATATCGCCTGGTGCAACGAACCCGCACCGGTTGCATTGGTGTTGGATACGACGAAAGTGCTCAGCGTATCTCGATATGCTGCTTGCGTCGTAGCGTCGATCGCCAGGCCCGTTTCGACACTGCCGGCATGGTATTCCAGGTCCCAGTCACCGCCTAGCGAATCATGACCGGTCAGATCATCGGATGCCGCAACGTCTGCGCCTGTCAGTTGTGCCACTCGATCGATAAAGTGTTCACCGCCGGCACTATCAGCCACGTCGCAGCCATAGAACAAGATATCGGCGTGTTGATCGAAAGCGCCAGCCCATGCCATCAGGCTATCGCTGTATTGATCGATGTTATCAGTGTTCAACCAGGCATTGCCCAGCTTGATGGCGCCATCACCGCCGTGAGTAATAATATGCACCGCATCGACATCATGGTAGGCAGACAAGTCCTCCTCGATCTGTTCAATACCGTTGCGTTCGGTATCCAACAGAACGACATCGAAGCGCGTGCTGTCGTCGGCTTCGTTTTTCAGGTAATCGACAAAGGTTCCGAAATCATCTACGGTCCAGTCAATGAATACGACTTCCCGGCGTTGTTCCTCGGCATCCGCAGGCTGCTCTTCTTCGCGATATTGCGCAGATACTGCTTGATCCGTTTGCGTCGATGCGGCCTGCTGTTCAGCCGCTTCAGCCTCTATCTCCGCTTGCTGTTGTTGATTGGTCGCAGCCTGCTGTTGTTCCGCACCAGCAGGTGCGGGCGCCTGCAGCGTGCCTTGCCAGGTCTGCTGAACATCATCGGAAAACGCGACAGGGGTTTCGATGTCACCGGCGTGATACTCGAGTTCCCAGTCACCCCCCAGTATCTGATGACCGGTCAGATCGTCGCTGGCGGCGACATCGGTGCCAGTCAGGTGGCCGAGCATAGTGGCCAGAGACCTGCCCTCCGCTGTTTCTGCAAGCTTGCAACCGTAGATCAACAAATCGCCGTTGTCTGAAAACCGGTTGGTCCATTGATTGATGGTTTGCGCATGTTCACGCAGTGTCGTGCTATCGAATTGCGTCGAGCCGAGCAGCAGTCGCCCGTTATCGCCGTGTGAGACGATGTGCACGGCATCGAGCTGATTGAAGCTCTCGAGCGCTGTGTTGATTTGCTCGATACCGTCGCGATGTGCATCGAGAACCACAACATGGATCTGACGTCCCTGCTGCTGCGCCTGGATCAGGTCATTGTGCAATTGCTGGAAGTTGGGTGCACGCGAGTCGATGATAACCAGTTCGTGACGCACCGCTGATAGCGGTTGATCGATACCGGTACGAATCATCGGGGTATGGTCTTCTGCTGTTTCCGGCTGATGTTCCTGAACGATCGCAGCGCCTGCATCCATTGCAACCGCTAACGGGTCAGCCGACAGCAATAGCCGCGGTTCGAGCTCCTCGAAGACAAGACCAGCCTTACCGTAGTGTGACTTCTTTTTCGACACTGAGCAGTTCTCTATTGCTATTAAATAAACGTCGAACCGCTGCAGCCGGCCCAACGCAACCCGCTTGGATCATTTACGTCGGAGACACAACTGTAGAAAGGCATCTCTAGATTCTTTAAATATAGCCTAAGTTGCTGAATACTTGATAAAAAGCCACCTACCGTTTGTCTGATATAAGGTCGACCAAAGCGGACA